>JACCTI010000399.1 GCA_013812515.1 Chthoniobacterales bacterium | reverse complement strand
CTACGCGAGCTCGAAATTCCCGAGGGCATTGGGGTGATCATTCGCACGGTGGGTGAAGGACAGCGGGCACGCTACTTCGTCCGTGATCTCGCGTTTCTCCTCGAGCAGTGGCAGCGTGTTGAGCAAGCGATCAAGGAAGAGAAGGCGTCGGCGCGAGTCTTCGAAGAGCCGGACCTGGTGGAGCGAACTGTTCGGGATTTCCTGACCGACGAGATCGACGAGGTGATCTGCGACGACCGCGCCGCGATCGAGCGGATGAACGAAATGGTAGGGCAGATTTCGCGTCGCGCCCGCAATCGCATACAGTTCTATGACGGTGCCGCCCCGATTTTCGAGACCTTCGGCATTCAGAAGCAAATCGATGACGCCTTTCACCGCCAGGTTTGGTTGAAATGCGGAGGCTACATCGTGATCTATGAAACCGAAGCCCTCGTCGCGATCGACGTGAATACCGGCCGGAACAAGGGTGGCCGCGATGTGGAGAAGACGATCCTGCAGACTAATTTGGAAGCGGCCGATGAAATCGCGCGGCAACTACGTCTTCGCAATATCGGTGGATTAATCATCGGCGACTTCATCGACATGAAGAGCCGCAAGGACCAACAGGCGGTTTATGGTTTGATGAAGGACCGTTTGAAGAGGGACAAAGCCAAGACGCACGTCCTCTCGCTCTCGGCTTTAGGTTTGATGGAGATGACCCGCCAACGGGCGCAGGAAAGCCTGAGCGACTCGATTTACGAAAATTGCCCCTACTGCCAGGGGCGCGGAGTGGTGAAGACTTCAATGACCACGAGCGTGGAGTTGCATCGCATGCTGAACACCGTCATGCGGAAGTATCAGGACAGCGTGCACGACATCCGTGTCATTCTTAACCCGGACGTCCTTAAACGGCTGAAGGAGGAGGACGAAGATCTCCTGGTGGAATTGGAGCGGCGCTATGCTGGCCGGCTTATGTTCCGAGGAGATGCGACTTATCACCACGAGAAGTTCATGGTGACAGACGCAAACACAGGCGCTGAATTGAAGCCCTGAATCGGGCGGCCCACATTGGGAGGCGCTGTTCGTTCAATATTAATGAAAAAAGGGCTGGAAACCGATTTTTTCTGTGTAACAATCGGCGCGTTCGAGGAACGCAGTCATTGTGTTCCGAAATGCACCGGCGCATGGCCCGTTGACGACAGGCCGGACTTAACCAAACAAATAGGAGAACCAAATGAAGAAATTAACTTTAACCTTGTGCGCAGTTACCGCCTTGGTCTCGGCAGCTTATGCCGGCACCGAAACGTACTCCGGCAAGGAGATGAAGCAGACGGCAGCAACCGAAGCGCCATGCCCGACATGGTATGCGGACAACGAATTCAACGTATCGATCTCAGGCGTTTATGCGCCCACGGCGAACGAGTACCGTGAGGACAGGTACCTTGGTGTTGATCACGGCTGGGGTGCCGCGATTGACGCGAAGTTCTTCTTCCGTCGCTATTTCGGTGTCGGAATCCAGGGATTCGGCTTGTCGATCAACAACACCGGGCAAGATTTCGTCGATCAGTTCCGGAACGACAATAACAACGATTTCGCCGGGGGAGTGCTCGGCACCTTCACGTTCCGTTACCCGATCCCATGCACACGTTTCGCGCCTTATGGATGGGCTGGTGTGGGCGCCGTTTTCGGCGGCGGCAACAACAACCGCCTCGTCTTCGACAATGACGGCAATATCTTCGACGACAACAGAGGAGAGGATGATGCCCGCTTAATGGCGCAGTATGGCATCGGCTTCGAAGTCCGTTTCACCCCTCATATCGGCTTGCTGAACGACGTCAGCTATAACCACCTCGAGGGCGGAGTTAACGACTTCTTTCAAATCCGCACTGGTTTGAACTTCGCGTTCTAAGCGAGAGATAACGTTTCTTCCAAACGCCGGGAGCACTGCATGTGTTCCCGGCGTTTTGTTTTGGGGTGCCGGGATAGTCCGCCGGCCTGCCGCGGGGACGGCAGCACCCGTCGTTGCGAACGGCGCTGGAGTCGCGAATCTATCAGATGTCCTTCGCGAAAATCCTGGACAATCTCGCGCTCGAGAAGTCGCGCACCGTCCGACAGTTCGAACAATTAATCGCGCCGGCATCGCCCGATGCCTTCGAAGCCATGGCGCAAGACGCGCGTCTTCTCACGCGGCGGAATTTCGGGCGAACGATGCGCCTCTTCGCACCGCTTTATCTCTCGAACGAGTGCGTTAACAACTGCAAGTACTGCGGCTTTTCTCGCGATAATCCGATTCTTCGGGTGACCCTCGACATAGGGCAAGTGGTCGCCGAAGCGCGGCATCTCGCAGCGGCGGGTTTTCGCCAGATTCTGCTCGTTGCGGGTGAGCATCCCAAATTCGTCAGCGGCAGCTATCTTTTAGACTGCATTCGCGTCCTGGCGCCTTCCTTCTCCTCCATCGCGATCGAGGTCGGTCCGATGGAGAGAGACCAATACGAGGCCATCGTCGCTGCTGGAGCGGAAGCGCTCGTCGTCTACCAGGAAACATATGACCGCCAAATCTACGCGGAGATGCATACGGCCGGCCCGAAGCGCAACTTCGACTGGAGACTCGAGTGCCCGGAGCGCGGCTACGAAGCGGGCTTCAAGCGCATCGGGCTGGGTGCGCTCTTTGGGCTCGCCCGCTGGCAGGATGAAGCAATGGCTCTGGCTGCCCACGTTGACTATCTCCTGAAGCGGTGCTGGCAAGCGCAGATCAGCGTTAGTTTGCCGCGCCTTCGGCCCGCCGCGGGTGGTTTTCAGCCGAGCTTCACCATGAGCGATCGCGAATTAGCGCAACTGATCTGCGCTTTTCGAATCACCTTTCCGCAAGTCGGGCTCGTGCTCAGCACAAGGGAGCGAGCGACCCTGCGTGACGCGCTCCTCCCGCTAGGAATCACGGCGATGAGTGCAGGAAGCCATACGGAACCAGGCGGCTACACGGGCCAGGGGGCTGAGAACCTCCACCAGACATTGCGCGGCAAAATCATCGCGCCCGATTTCGAGAACGGCTGCGATCAACTCGCCACGGGTCAATTCGAGATCAGCGACCAACGAACGCCTGAGGAGATCGCGACCGTCTTGCGGCGGCAAGGGATCGAGCCGGTCTGGAAAGATTGGGACCAGGCGCTCCTGGCCTCATGATTGTGTGGCTAAACGGCGAAAAAGCTGACTCGCGCGGGGCTGCCACGATCGCAGAACTGGCGGAGCGATACGGTCTCCATCCCAATAGCATCCTGATCGAACACAATGGAGTGGCGCTGCATCAACGCGAATGGCAGAAGCAACACTTGGCTGAAGCGGATCGCGTGGAATTTATCCGCGTGGTGGCGGGCGGTTGACTTGGCCTAACGAGACGTTGCGAGTCGCAGCGCATCGATAATCTCCACGCCGGTAAACGCCCATGCCCCGAAGATGGAGCGCCCAAGAACAAACGCCCTGTCGGGTCCAGGCGTGAGATTTAGAAGACGCCAGCGCTTAGAAAAAGCCCGAAGTGCCGTATGCGGAAGAGGTCGTGCATCGCAGCACTCATGAGGTGGACGTCTTCACGACCACACGCATGCCATCAGTTGAGATAACCGCGACCGGCGTCTCGGCGGGGATGAAGTCACCCTCTGTTACCACATCCACGACGTGCTGGCCGAATCGAGCTTTCCCACTCGGGCGCAGTGTTGTTACGGCGAGCCCTTTCAAACCTGGTGCGACAGCAGCGGTCGGCACGAACTCGCGCGGCGCGGTATCGAGCGAAGGCCCAGCGGGAATGTCGGCGGAGAGGATGAACCGGCGATAGACACTCGTCCTCGGGAGATAGCGCGCGAGGATCGCAATGGCCGCCAGCGCGGCCAGGATGGCGACGAGCAGATTCACCAGCGGCACGCGCAACATAGGACCAGTGGGGAAGAATGTCTGCCCCGGATACCGATCAATCATCGCCCAGAGAAGCGAACCCAGCATCAGGCAGATGCCGATGACCCCAACCAGGATCGTGGAGTGCGCGAAGAAAAAAATCTCCGCCAGGACGAGGCACACGCCCAGAACAAAAACACCGACAACTTCCCACCCCGCAAGTCCCGCAAGGTAGTGCCCGAGGAAAAAAAGCGCGAAACAGATTGCGGCAATAAATCCCGGAAGGCTCGCTCCGGGAATCTTGAATTCCAGATACGCACCGATGATGCCGACGAGCAGGAGCAACGGCGCAAGCGCCGTAATCCAAAGCGCGATACGCTCAAATCCCGTCGGCTCGATCTTCACTACGCTTCCTTGCAGCGCTGCTTTCTTCACGAGATCGCCGACGGAATCGGCAATGCCGTCGGCTAGCAACGGCTTGCCCTCGATCGCCTCCGTGGCTTCCTGCGCGTTGAGCGTGAGCAGAGAACCTTTCGAATGGATTACGCGCTCGCCAATCTTCACCTCCTTCTCCTTGTTCATGAAAGCCTCGCCGACATCAGGGTTGTGGCCATTTCGCGTCGCCGATCCGCGGATAAGCGCGGACCAATAGGAGATTGTCTTATCGCGCGCGGTGACGCCGAGATCGTCGCCACTGGCGAGGACGGGCGCGGCCGCCCCGATTGCACTCACCGGAGCCATGTAGATATGGCGCGTGGCGAGGGCGATTAGCGATCCCGCTGATCCCGCATTCGTGTTAATGAAGGTGTAAGTGGGGAGCTGGGTGCGGTTGAGTAGATTCGTAATCTGCTCGGCAGAATCCAATCGCCCGCCGTAGGTATTCATCTCGAGGATGAGCGCCGCAGCGCCCGCGCTCTCCGCCGACTTTTGCACGCGCCGCAGGAAGAGGAACATGGAGGGCGCCACTTCGCCCTGCAGCGGCACGACGACGACATCGCCTTTCTGGATGTTTTGCGCGCTTTGTGCGGGCGACGCGTTCAAGACACAAAAGATCGCCAGGAGCGGAAGGAAGAAGTTTTTCATGCAGTATTCATCGTTGGGGATGTAAGCGCGTCGGCGCTGCGTTAGTTTGCCACCTGCGGTTCGCGCGAACGAGTGGAAAGTGCCAAACGCAATGGGGGCGATCCCGACACAAACCATAGAACAAGTCGCCGCTGCGAACGAGATCGTGGAGGTGATCGGCTCGTATTTCCCGTTGAAACGCGCGGGCTCAAGTTACAAGGCTCTCTGCCCATTTCACCAAGAGAAGACACCTTCCTTCACCGTAAGTCAGCAGCGACAATCATTTCACTGTTTCGGCTGCGGCGCGGGTGGCAGCGTCTTTCGATTTGTGATGGACTACGAGCACCTCGACTTTGTGTCGGCGCTCAAGAAGCTGGCCTTGCGCGCCGGCATTCCGGTCATCGAAGAGAACCGCGGCGGAGAAGCCGACGCTCGTCAGCACGAGATCCGCCGCACGCTGCTGGAGCTGCATGCGGAAGCGGCGAAATGGTTCCACGAGAACTTGCTGAAGCGGGAATGCGGCTCGCCTGCGCGCGAGTATCTCAAGAAGCGCGGCATTGATCGCAACGTGGCCGGGAACTGGCAGCTGGGCTTCGCGCCAGAGACATGGGATTCTTTGCTCAACTGGGCACTCGATCGCGGCTACCGGCGCGCTGATATACTGCAAAGCGGGCTCGTCAA
>JACCTI010000394.1 GCA_013812515.1 Chthoniobacterales bacterium | reverse complement strand
CCTTCGCGCTCCCTTCGCACTGCGACGGGAAAACGTGGATCGTTCCCTGGCTGAGGTATTCCTCAGGTTTTTTCGCGAACCCGACGACCCGGATGTTGTCGCGCCAAAACCGTTTCAGATGCGGCTTGGCTTCATCATGCACCGCGCCGATGAGCCAAAGCTCCGCATCCTTCAGCGCGAGCCGGTGCCATGCTTCGAGCAAATGATGGATGCCTTTGCGCTCGATCAACGCACCGGAAAAGACTGCGCGAAAAAGTGGTGGCCGTCGTCCGGGACGGAACCGTTGGACGTCTACGCCGCGTGGCAGATAGAAGAGCTTCTCCTCTGGGAATCCTTGCACGCGGAAGGTCTGAGCCGCTTTCTCGGAAAGCACGGCGAGCAAATCGGCCAGGTCGTACTCTTCGAGATAACGCTCGCGATCGAGCAACAGCTTCTGCTTCCAGCTTTGGTGCGCCGGCGCGGAGCTGGCAGAGCGCGCGATCTTGCCGCGATCGCGATGCCAGGTGGGAATTTCGACGAGCGAAGGGATGTGACGCTTCCGCGCCACGCGCAGCGATTGCAGACAATCCCCCGACCAGCTGTGGAAAAGATCGTAACGGCCTGTCGCCAATTGCCGCGCTGCGACGGTATCTAAGTACTTCTTTTTCGCGCCGTAGTAATAGGGCGAATCAAGAAACGAAAGGAGACGAACCGGGTGCCAGCGCAGCGAATAGATGAACGAAGATGGAATCTCTTTCTGCCGATTGTCGTAGGCGATCGCTTGGCCGAGGAACCTCCCTCGATGCGACGCGCGCAGTGCTTCGAATGCATCCGTGTCCAAGCCGGAGCCGCCGATGCGGGCGAAGATGGAGTAAAGGAGATGCCGCGGGAGGCGGCGCGTCCTGGATTGCATCGGCGGCGCCGGGGGAGCATTTAATGTTTCACCGAGCATGGGCTAACAAGTATTGTGGCGTTTAAGAGCAAGTAAAGCAGGAGTGCTCCCACGCAGTTTTACATGGACGCAGATCACCTCACGATTGGTTTCGTCCGGCGCGGTTACTCGCGGAGCGGCGGGGCGGAGTCGTACCTGCAACGTCTCGCCAGCGGTGTGCGCGAGGCCGGTCATCAGACCCGGCTGGTCACAACCGACGCGTGGCCGGACGACGAGTGGCCCTTCGGCCTGGTCACCCGCCTCCCCGGCAAAACGCCCACGCAATTCGCCGACGAATTCGAAGCTCTTCGACCTACGCTCGGTGGCGACGTAATCATGAGCTTGGAACGCGTTTGGCAATGTGATGTGTACCGCGCGGGCGACGGCGTGCATCGCGCCTGGCTCGCTCGCCGCGCGCGCTACAACAGCGTGCTCGGGAAGATGCGCTGCATCTTTAACCGCAAGCATCGCGGGATTCTCCGCCTCGAGGAATCGCTCTTCGGCCACGCCGGCGCGGGCCGCGTCATCGTCAATTCACAAATGGTGAAGCGCGAGATCGAACAGCTCTATGGCTGTCCCGAGGAACAGATCGACGTTGTTCGAAATGGGCTCCCGCTCGAGCAATTTCGTTTTACGCCGGAGGCACGCACCCAAAAACGCCAGGCGCTCGGCCTTGCTCCAGAGACGGTTGCGGCGCTCTTCGTCGGCTCAGGCTGGGAGCGCAAAGGCCTGCGTTTCGCGGTCAAAGCGGTCGAGGATTGCAATGATCCACGTCTACAGTTGCTGGTCGCAGGACATGGGACGCCCGCGAAGTACCGCTCGCGCAGCCTGCGCTTTCTCGGGGTAGTGCAGGACCTGCAGGCACTCTATTCCGCCGCGGACATTTTCCTTCTCCCCACGATCTACGATCCCTCCTCAAATGCCTGCCTCGAAGCCATGGCCGTCGGCTTGCCGGTGATCACCACGACCGGCAATGGGTTCTCCGAACTGTTGGAGGAAGGCCGCGACGGATCGATCATTAAAGAGCCCGACAACACTGCGGCGCTCTGCGCAGCGCTCCGCTTTTGGTCAAACCGAGAGATACGCGAGAAGTCGCGGGCGTCACGCCAAGAACACGCGCGTGAGTTTTCGATCGGGCGCAACGTCAGCGCGACGCTGCAAATCCTGCTTCAGGCGACCGCGAGCGCCGCGTCGACATCAGGAAAAATCCGAAAGACCTGATCAAGGCGCGCGATTTCGAAGATCGGCCGGACGCCCTCCTGCAACCCGGCGAGCGCGAACAGTCCGCCATAGCCGTTCACGTTCTGCATTCCTTCGATCAGCACGGCCAAACCGGAGCTGTCGATGTAACTCACCTGCGAAAGATCAACCACCAGCTGCGTCGGCTTCTCCTTGATTAACGCGTTCAACGAAGCAGCGATCCGCGGCGAAACATGCAGATCGATCTCGCCTTCGAGCGGCAGGACATTGGGGCGTTCGATCGGAGGAGTCATGGTGCTTCGGGCAAGATGTCACTCTCCCGCAGATCGTCAATTCTCACCAGTCCAGTTGCCGCATGACGTCATCGACTCGCGACAAATCCGGGAACAGGAAATCGGGCTCACACGCGGCGAGCTGCTCGGCTGCCCAGCTCCCGGTCGCCACCGCAATGGTTCGCGCGCCGAAGATTTTACCGCAGGCGGTATCGTGTCCGGTGTCGCCGATCACATCGATTCGCGCGGCCTCGAAGTCGTGCGAGTGCTTCTCTTGCGCGCGCGTCCGGGCAAAGGCGCCGAGCTCATTGCGGTCCGGGTGATCGTCGGCAAACGCGCCGAATTCAAAGTACTCCCAGAGACCGTAGTGCTGCAGTTTCAGCTTTGCTCCACGGCGAAGATTCCCCGTCAACAAAGCGAGAACGCGATCCTCTTTCGGTTTGAGCCGATCCAGAATCTCTTTTACGCCCGGCATGACACGACCTTGCGTTTGTGGCAGCAGCATCTCGAGATGCGCGATGTAGTCGTCCAGGAAATCCGCAAGATTTTCCGGCGTCGGTTCGATCGCATACTTGCACAGAATGCTGCTCGCGATGCCGGAGTCTGTCCGGCCGGCGATCTCGATGTCGTGCAGATCGTCGCGCACACCATAGCGTTCTTCCACCACTCGCTTGAGCGCCTTATCTCCCGCGCCGCCGGTCGTGATCAGCGTCGCATCGATGTCCCAAAGGAGGAGGCGTGTGGCGGAATGATCAACGTTGTTCTGTGTCATGGCGAGGCGAGGTCGAGACATCTCTCACTCATTCGCGCGGCTGTCGACACGCCGAGCCGCCGCGCCTCGTGGTAGGATGCAGAAGCGATTTCACAAGTCTGTAGCGGCGGTCTGTGACCACCGAACGGCGGGCATGCCTGCGCAGGAACGGCCCTCACAGAGCGCCGCTACAGACGCAAACCTGACTCTTGAACCCAGTTCTACGGAATTGCAGGCGGGTGCATTTGCCCAAGCGCCAGCATGCTGGCGAGTAGGGCAAGGATCGCCACACCGGCAGCTGCGAACAATATCATCCGCAGCGGATCCCGCTCCTTGGTGCGCTTCGGGAATGGCGACGCGTTTGCAAAATCAGCCGGACGCGCGCTCACCTGCGCAGGCCGGACTTCTGCCTCAGGCAACGGCGGAGCCTGCGCGATTGTCGGGCCCTCAAAGCGCGCTTCAACTTTTCCGAAGATAATCCGATCCCCCACCCGTAGCGCGATGCTCGTGACTTTTTCGCCGTTCACGCGCGTCCCGTTGGTCGAACCAAGATCCTGTAGATGAAAAGTCTCGCCCACCTGATGCAGTTGCGCGTGATGTCCCGAGACAGATGGATCATTGATCGGGATTACGTTATCCGGCGAACGCCCGATCGTGATCAGCTCTTCCTTCAGCTCATGGGTGATGGATGAAGGCCCGCCTGGCGATAGGATCAGCTTCGACATTCGATGCTCTGATTAGCAGCCGCCGAGGCGCATGGCAATGCAGCGTCTGGTCTAATTGACCTCTCCAAGCGTGGCCCGCATAGTGCCGCTCCATGTCCATCGAGCTGACGCGCAATTTCTGCATCATTGCGCATATCGATCACGGAAAAACGACGCTTTCGGATCGGCTGCTCGAGCGCACGGGCACGATTCAGGAACGCGAACGGCAGGATCAATTGCTCGACTCGATGGACCTCGAACGCGAGCGCGGCATCACGATCAAGGCGCACCCTGTTGCGATGCGCTACACGGCGAAGGACGGCAAAGAGTATCGGCTGAACTTGTCCGATACGCCGGGACATGTGGACTTCGCCTACGAAGTCTCGCGCTCGTTAGCCGCCTGCGAAGGCGCGCTCTTGATCGTCGACGCTGCGCAAGGAGTGGAGGCACAGACAGTCGCCAACGTCCACCTCGCGCACAAGCAAGGCCTCACGATCGTGCCGATAATCAACAAGATCGATCTGCCGAACGCCGACATTCCCGCCGTTCATCGGCAAATCGAGGAAATCCTCCAGATTCCCGCGGAAGAAGCAATCGATTGCAGCGCGAAGATGGGCATCGGGATTGAAGAGATTCTCGAAGCCGTGGTCCATCGCATTCCAGCGCCGGCGCAGCCCGCGGACGACACGCTGCGCGCGCTTGTCTTCGATTCCGTCTTTGATCTTTACCGCGGCGTGGTGGCGTACGTGCGCGTCATGTCCGGCAGCATGGTGGCGGACCAGGCCGTGCGCATGATGAACAACGACTCGCGCCACGAAATCAAGGAAGTGGGCCTGTTCACGCCGAAAATGTTTCCGCAGGAGAAGCTGAGCGCGGGCGACGTCGGATACTTTATCGCGAACATCAAGACCACAGCCGACATCAAAATCGGCGACACCATTACCAACCTGCGAAATCCCGCAAAGGAGCCGCTCCCGGGATTTCAGGAGATTCACCCGATGGTCTTTAGCGGGATTTACCCGATCAACACCGCGGACTTTGAGCACCTGAAAACCGCGATCGGCAAGCTGCGCTTGAACGATTCCGCCTTCATCTACCAGCCGGAAAGTTCAGTCGCCCTCGGCTTCGGATTCCGCTGTGGATTTCTGGGGCTGCTCCACATGGAGATCATCCAGGAACGTCTCCGGCGCGAGTACGACATGGACATCATCGCAACATCCCCGAGCGTGGTTTACGAAATCCTGACCACGCGCGGCGAAACGATCCTCATCGATAATCCTGCGCACCTGCCCGACCCGAGCGTGATCGATGAGATCCGCGAACCGATTGTCAAAGCGTATGTCCTTTGCCCTAACGAGAGCATTGGCGACATCCTCCAGCTCATCATGGAGAAGCGCGGCACGATGGATCACACCGAGACGCTCGATCCTCGTCGCGTCATGCTGCATTGCGAACTGCCGCTGAACGAGATCCTGGTCGACTTCAACGACAAGATCAAAAGCATCACCCGGGGCTACGGTTCCATGGATTATGAGCATGGCGGTTATCGCGCGGCCAAGCTGGTCAAGCTCGACCTGCTTGTGAACGGTGAACCCGTGGATGCGTTCTCCACCATCGTGCATCGCGAACGCGCGGACGCGCGTGGCCGACAGCTTGCGGCTAAGTTGAAAGAAGTAATTCCGAGCCAGCTTTATCAGGTCGCGATTCAGGCGGCGATCGGCGGAAAGATTATCGCACGTGAGAGTGTCTCAGCCTTGCGTAAGGACGTCACGGCGAAGTGCTACGGCGGCGACATCACGCGCAAACGCAAGCTGCTGGAGAAGCAGAAGGAAGGGAAGAAGCGGATGAAGAGCATCGGCAAAATCAACATCCCGCAGGAAGCATTCATCCAGGTTTTGAAGACGCAGTGATGGTGCGAATCGGCAGTGAAGACGCGGGTTTCGCGCGGTGGTCATCCCGAATCGCGGAGACGATGAGGGACCTCTCACAGAAGGCTAGAGCGCGCGGAAATAGTACGATTCGCAAGCTTCGTGGGCGAGGTCC
>JACCTI010000366.1 GCA_013812515.1 Chthoniobacterales bacterium | reverse complement strand
GGATCACCCACGTTGTGAACGCCTTTGGCACTTCGGCGAGAAATGAGGCATCGACTGCGCCGCTCGTGGGCATTTTATTCGCGCGTTTGTAGGCGAGAAGCGCTTTCCGAAAAAACTCGCCCATCTGCCCATCGATTTTCCCCGGACCGAAGTTGTGGTTATCGAGAAAAATTTGCAGCCGCGTGCTGGTCTCTTCGTTGTAGTTAGGCAAGGCGACCATGGGGGTGGGCACCGGCGTGGGCCGCGGCGTAGGTGTCGGCCTAACGGGCGGCCTGGTCACGGGAAGCGGAGGGGGAACGGGCGTTGGCCGGGCGCGAGGCTTGAAAAAAAGAAACCCCCTCGGACGCGGCGTTGGCGCTGGAGCTCCGTCGAGCGCAGGTGCTGCGGCGACAAACAACAAGAGCAGCAGCGTTGCTAAAATCCTCATGAGCGGAAGTAATCGGCGAGAAGGTGGGGCGGCGCAATCCGCCGTCGGCGCCCCCGGCTAGGCCAGTGAGTCAGAAGAAAATGAACAGTGTGGAAGCGCGCCATCGGAGGGACGTGCTTCCGCAGGTTGATGGACGCGCAGAAGCTCGTTCCTCCGACACGCGAGCTCGATCCAGCGAACCTTCGTGTTAAACTCTCCGACTCACTGCACGAGAACCCGCCGCGCCTAACGAGCCGCTCCGCCGGAAACATCACTTTGTCCGGCGCCGCGTTCAGAGCCGCGAGGAGCTTGGGGATCAGGCGCGATTTGACCCGGAAAAATCGGCAATCGGCATCTCGATGAGCGTAATACCGGCCGCCGCCACACTGGGAGTTGCTCCGCCGCTGCCTGCCAGGTTCCTTCCATCGCGAACGTGCCAATGTGCATCTCTAAATTACCTGGCCGGGCCGACGAACGCCGGCCCAGTAACCATCGCTCCACTGAACCTTTTCGGATCAAGGACACACGACGAGCGATGCGGCCCTTGCGGTTGACTGCGCGACGCCGGGTCCGGGCGGAACGTCTCCGCGCCATCCACACGGAAGCGGTAAAACGCACCTGCATCCGCGGCTGCGCTCTCCGTAAAATATCCGCCGGGCTCAGCTTCCAGAGAGATGGATGCGCGATAGGGATCTTCGTCCGCGGATTTCTCCAGCACCACATCGACTCGCTTTGCTTTCGGCGCCCAACCCGGAAATGCGTCTGCCCGTTCCCAACAATTCTGCGCCGATCGGATAGCGTCGTGGTTGGGCGGCAGACATGTGGAATAACTTCGCTCCAGCGGACTCGCACGGTTGCGCCGATTTCGTTCTCGTGTTGCAACCGTGAATCTCGGAAAGTGACTCGCCGCCGCGGGCGTGCCCATCAACACTGACGCATGGCCGGACTTCTTGCACGATATACGCACTGGCTGCACACGCAGTGGCCCGCCGGCACGGTGGAGAAGCTGCCGGTTTCGGGAGAGGACGGCGTCACGACTCTTCCAGGTGTGCGGATCGTCGGCGACCTGACGGGGATTCCGCTCCTGAAATTCTCGTCTTATACGGGCGCGCGAGCAGTGCGCGCGATCTTACGCGAGCCAGAGTTTGCACATCAGCAATCGGCAATCAGCAATCAGAAGTCATCCGTGCTCGATCTGGCAATCGTCGGGGGCGGGGTGGCTGGGATTTCAGCCGCGATTGAAGCGAAGAAAGCCGAACTGCGCTTCGTCGTTTTGGAAGCGGCCGAACTTTTTTCGACCGTCGTCAATTTTCCGAAAGCGAAGCCGATCTACACTTACCCGACCGAGATGAAGCTGGAGGGCGGCTTGCAGTTCACTGCCAAGGTGAAGGAGTCGCTCCTGGCGGAGATGGAGGCGCAACGGCGAGAAGCCGGAATCGAACCAACTCTCGGCCGGGTGGAACGGATCGAAGGCGGGAGCGATGCGCTCACCTTGCATCTGGAGGAGGGAACGCCGCTCCGGGCGCGGCGCGTCATCGTCGCGATCGGTCGCAGCGGAAACTTTCGCAAGCTCGGCGTCGCAGGCGAGGAGTTGGACAAGGTCTACAACCGCCTCTTCGATCCGAAGGAGTTTGCGGGCAAGAACGCGCTCGTGGTTGGCGGCGGGGATTCCGCGTTGGAGACGGCCATCGCCCTAACGAGTGCGGGAGCGATTGTCACGCTCAGTTATCGCCGGAAGGAATTCTCGCGCGCCAAGCCGGAGAACGTCGCGAAGGTCGAAATGCTGACGCGGGACGGGAGTGCCGACGTGCAAGTGGAACGGCCCACATCGGAGCGAGTCAATCCGGCCATGACGCGCGGTTTGCATCGGGGCAAGGGCGGCTCGCTAGGCCTGGCGCTCGGTACGGAAGTGACACGGATCGAACCGGCACAGGTTTTCCTGAAGAACGGAACCGACGCGGCGTTGCCGAACGACGTCGTCTTCACCATGCTGGGACGCGAAGCGCCGCTCGATTTCTTCCGGCGCTCGGGCATTCCAATCGTGGGCGAGGGGACACGGCGCGGCTGGTTCGCCCTCTGCTCGTTTCTGGCCTTCTGCATCTTTCTCTACTTCTGGAAATCGGGCGGCTTCGCTGAAAGCTGGCTCGATCCGTGGCCCGGCAATATGCCGGCGCTGCTTGGCTCGTTAGGCAGTTGGTTCCAGGCGCAACTGGCCGATCGCTCCACGCCTGTCGGCACGCTCGCCGTCTCACTAAAGTCGCGCTCGTTTTACTACACGCTCCTTTACAGCGTCGCGATCGTCACATTCGGCCTCGGCCGCATTCGCCGCCGCAGGACGCCATACGTCACGTTGCAAACCATTGTCCTGATGCTGGTGCAGGTGATTCCGCTTTTCCTTCTGCCGGAAATTGTCCTGCCTTGGCTGGGCTACAACGGCACCTTCGATCACGGCATCGGGAAGACGATCGGCGACAACCTCTTCGAATCCTACATCCCGGAAGCGCAGTATCTCGCCCGCCAGTGGCCGGACTGGGGACACCCGCGAGCGTACTGGCGCGCCTACGGATTTGTCCTCGCGTGGCCGCTCATGGTTTACAATGTCTTCACCGACGCGCCGATTCTCTGGTGGCTGGTGATTTCGTTTTTGCAGACATTCATTATCATTCCGCTGCTCATCTGGCGCTGGGGAAAGGGCGCGTACTGCGGTTGGATCTGCTCGTGCGGTGCGCTCGCCGAAACGATGGGCGACAGGCAGCGCAACAAAATGCCGCACGGTCCATTCTGGAATCGCTTCAACATGGCGGGGCAGGTGATCCTGGCGTTCGCTTTCCTTCTCCTCTTCATCCGGATTGCAGGCTGGATCGCGCCGCAATCCTTTTTCGCGTCGGCCTTTCACATGTTACTCGAAGGAAAGAACGCCGCTGGCAAAGTGGTGAACTACGCGAGCTATAAGTGGTTCGTTGACGTGATTCTCGGCGGCGTAATCGGCGTCGGTCTTTATTTCAAATATTCGGGACGGGTCTGGTGCCGCTTCTTCTGTCCCCTCGCGGCGCTCATGCACATTTACACGCGCTTTTCCCGTTATCGAATTTTCCCCGATAAGCCGAAGTGCATCTCGTGCAATGTCTGTACCTCCGTTTGTCATCAAGGCATCGATGTCATGAATTTCGCCAACAAAGGGCTACCGATGGAGGACCCGCAATGTGTGCGTTGTTCCGCCTGCGTGCAGGAATGCCCGACGGGTGTGCTCGCCTTCGGTCGTTACGGCCCGGGGCAACAAATCGTGCTCGATAAGGTCCCCGCCTCACCCGTGCGGATGCGCGAAGAACGGACAAAGAGTTAACGGCCGAGCCTCAGGCACCCCCTCGTTTGGCCGTCGCAGACCGCCGCCACAACAAATGCATCTAGGATGGTTATAGCCATCTTGAGTCGAAAACACCCTGGCGCCCAGGTCTCTCACACCTAGCCCGCCGTTCTTGTCGCGCGCGGTCCTATTTCTATCCAGCGCGGTCGACCGCTTCTGCGCGTATAGGTTCAGGCCAATTCCTGGATGGTGGTTAGGTCGCCATCTCTCGGGGCGAGGCGCGACCAAACGCGCTCCTGCTCGTACCCTGGTTGAGATTGTTGAACGCTCAAGGTCATAGCAGTCCTCGCCATCGTGCTTCCCCCGTTCCGGACCGCGGAGGATTTCATCGCGTAGACAGCCGAATTACGTCGGCTGTCGTTCGTCGGGCGGAGCTGACGCCGCAGCGCGGTTGAAGCGCAGCCGTCTCCGATGGGGACCGCAGGCTGCCGGCCGTGAAAACATTCTGGGAGGTCGCGAATCTCAGGAATGCGCGGCCCGCCCAGAAAGGACGGCGCGTCACAGAGGATCGGCCGAGGGTGATCCGATCTGAAGCTCTTCCGTCGGCGCGATGAAGAGAACGGCAGCGCGAGCGTCGTTTGCTGTAAGTGACGAAAGCTTGATTAGACCGCAGTGCGCGGTCTAAATGCGCCTATGGATGGAACTGCGGGACCCAAAATCGAAGTCTTTGAACCGTTCAGCCGCGCATTCGATCTGACGAAGCTGATTCTCTTTCAGCCGTTCGACATCGGCAAGTGGATGGTCATCGGCTTCGCGGCTTTCCTCGCGAACCTTGCCGGCGGTGGCGGTGCCGGTTTCAACCCGGCGAGATTCTGGCGAGGCGATTGGAAGTGGAAGATGAATTCAGCCACAACGGATGTGTATCAAAGCGCCAGCGCGATGCCGGGTTGGGTACTGCCCATGGCGCTCTTTGGTTTTCTGTTCATTCTCGGGCTTGGGTTGGTGCTGCTCTGGCTCGGCGCACGCGGCCGGTTCATCTTTGCAGATTGCGTGGTGAGGAATCGCGCGGCAATCCAGGGCCCGTGGCGCGAGTTCAAGCGCGAAGGGAACAGCCTCTTCCTTTTTTCCCTTCTCGTGGCGGTCATCATGGTTCTGGTGCTCGGGCTGGCGGCGTTGCCACTGCTGATTCCGATGGCGATCAACCATGATCTTCCCCGCGGCGCGACGCTCGTCCTGGGTGTCTCGCTTCTCGCCATCGTCGCGTTGCTCTTCTCTGTGGGTTATCACCTCGCTGCGAGCTTCATGCTGCCGGTGATGTACCGGCGACGCTGCGGAGCGGCCGAAGGTTTCCGCGCCGGGCTGGCTGCAGTCTCGGCGCATCCCGGGCCGGTCATTCTTTATTTGCTCTTCACGCTCGTATTGCGAATCGCTTTCTTGATGGTCGCCTGCGTTCTCACGTGCGTGACCTGCTGCATCACTGCAATCCCTTACGTCGGCACGGTCATTCTGTTGCCGGTCTACGTCTTCTTCATGGCATACCTCCTTTTGTTCGTGCGGCAGTTTGGGCCCGACTACGACCCATGGGCGAATGTCGTAGCGGTTGAACCTGCCGCTCAGACCGCTCCGACAACCTTCCCACCGCCGGAGGCACCGCCGCCGTCGCCCGAGCCGCCTCCGGTGCAAACATGATGAGCGCAGCTGCGAACCGGCGTGACCTTTCGCCTAACGAGTTGCTCGTTAGGGCAGCCGTCTTCTTGGTCCTCGTTGTGGCTGCTGTGACGTTGCGGCTCATACATCCCGAAACACTCGCGTCCCTGCCGTTTCGCACTTCGTGCGGCGCACAGACCGGCCTGCCCTGCATCTTCTGCGGGATGACACGCGCTCTGCACCATCTGCTGAATGGCGAGCTAACGCTTGCACTTTACTTCAACTGGATTGCGTTCCCGTTCGCCGTTTCAATCCTTGTGACGGCGTTTCGCCTCGGCGCGGAAATGATTGGACGCCGGCAGATCCCGTTGCCGCGTCCGCCGATCCGAATTACCCGGCATGCAGTGGCCTGTGGTGCCGCGGTCGTCTTCGCCGTTTGGATCCTGCAAGTCTCGCTCGCGATCTCGCAGCATAAGCGCGAGCTGCTGAATCCGAATGGCGTGCTCTACGCGCTGGTCGGGAGCTAGCGCATCTGCCAAACATTTCGGGCCGGAGAGTGACGCTTGCAGCCCCGGCTACAACTCCGTCGGAAGCGTAAACCTCCTTTGGCAGAAGGTGGCACTGTTGCAAAGCTTGACTCCCGTAAGCTGTCATGCCGAACCGCGCAGACGGCGAGGGACCTCACACAGGCCGACAGTCACCCCTCTTTCCTGATAATGTGATCACAATCGCATGGGAGGTCCCTCATCGTCTGCGCGATTCGGGATGACACGCGTATACCACAGCTAAACTTTTCAACAGAGCCGCAGAAAGCTCTAGATCGCGGTTGCTGCCCAGAACTTTTGGAATGCCTTCGGCCAGCTACGATCGAGGACCTTTTCGCGCGCGCGAAGTCCCATTTGCCGGCGCAAATCCGCGTCCGTCGCCAGCGTCCGGATCGCGTCCGCGAAGTCGTCCGCTTCGAGCGCCTTTGTCACGAACCCGTCGCTTCCGTGTTCCACCAGCTCTTTCGGTCCGCCGAGATTGGAAACAACCACGGGCAGACCGGAGGCCTGCGCCTCGATGATCACATTGCCGAATGTGTCCGTCGTGCTCGGAAAGACGAAGACGTCGGCAGAGGCATAAGCCGTCGCCAGTTTCTCACCAGTCATGTAGCCGGTAAACAGTGCGTCGGGCAGCATTTTTGCGAACGCGTCGGCGTAAGGTCCGTCGCCGACTACAATCAGCTTCACGGACAACTTGGCATCGCCTAGTTGCCGGTAGGCTGTGGCAAGCACGTCGAGATCCTTTTCCTTCGAGATTCGTCCGACGTAGAGGAGGCGAATGGCCGGGCCGCCGCAGCCAAACTGTTTCCAGAACGACTCGTCTCTGCGCTCCGGGGTAAACAGCTCCGTATCGAGACCTCGCGGCAGCAGTTTCAACTTCTCCGGCTCAATCCCGCGCTTGATCCAGCTCCGGCGATATTGCTCCGAGTTCACGAAGACCGTGTCCATCTGTCCGTAAATCCAGCGCATGTAAGTCCACGCGAGACTCTCCAGGAATTTATCCTCCGTCAGGATGCGGATGTACTCAGGGAAGTCGGTGTGATAAATCCCGCTCGTGCGCAGATTCAACATCTTGGCCGCGAGCAATCCGATCAGCCCGATCGGCCCCGGTGTGCTGATGATTACTTCCGTGAATTGCTCGCGCTGCACGTAATCAAGAATCTCCAGAATGGGCGGGAAGCTGAGCTTCTGCAGTTCGTATTCCGGCAGCTCGAATTCGCCGATCGGACGGAAGTTTCTGAGCGGAAAACCGTCGATGCTCAGCGCGCGTCGTGAGGTGACGACGACCAACTCTTCGCCTGCGGCTTGGGCGGCCAGGGCCATCTTGCGCACGGTCGTGGAAACGCCGTTTACATCTTCGAGCGTATCGGTAAACCAGGCACGTCTGTGGTTCTGCAGCGATCGGGGAATTGCGCCGGTCAGGTCGAGGCAAATCTTGCGCAGCCAGGTGCGCGAGGGCGCCTGACTGTGAAATCCGTAGATGTAGGGCGCGAGCACCACCAGGATCGGCATGATCCCGCTCAAGGCCTGCATGCTTTCGATGAGGTTGCCGCTGTTGAGCTGCTTCACGAATTTCTCGAAAAAGCGAAAGGCAAGCTGCTCGCAAACGTGATTGGCGATCAGGAAGGTCCGCCGCTCCGCTTCGCCCACGCCATCGACTTCCTGCGCCAGCAACGCCTTGACCTCGGGTTGCGCGAAATAGCGCGAAAGCTCTTTCCAGAGTGAAACGTTGCGCCGTTTTGCGAGCTCAAAAATTTTACCCGACATGACGCCTTGAGCAGCGAAGTTCGCTTTTTCGCGCAGAGTGAACTCCGTGGGATCGCGTCCTTCCATGAAGCGCGAGAACATCGCTTCGACGAGCGGTGCGGTGGGGCCGAGTCGCTCGTGGAAGTGGTCCTGGATGAAACAGGAAAGCGTGTTGTAGAAGCCGTGCGAAAGGGCGAGCGGACTGCCCCCGTGACCCTGCGCATTGCATGCTCCCTCCCGGAGATGCTGCAGAAATTCAGCGGGGGAAGCAGCGGCGGGAGTTTCCGTAAACGCGCTCGCCAGAAACATGCCGCCATGATCGTCCGAGCCGCCGACGAGGATTTTGCGCCACGGCTCCGGATGAGTGGGCGCGAGGTTATGACGATTCGCGAGCTCTTCGATTTTCTCCGAGGTCAAAGTTGCGAAAATCTGCTGAGTCAGATCGCTGAGCAGCGCGTCGCGCAGCCCGTTTATGCCTTCGAAATTTTTAAAAAGGAGAAGGAGGCGCTCCAGATGCGACGTTTCGAGTTTGCCGTTGATACTGTAGAGCGGGTGGGCCACGGCATGAGCGATGGCGGCATTTTGTAGGTAGCGCTGCAGATCGATAATGTTCTCTCTGAGCCACGCGATCTCGCCATGTTGTGCCTCCGTGATTCCCCAGACCAGCAGATGAATCTTACAAGGATCAGCCGGGAAATAAGTCGTGACCTGCTCACTGCAAAACGTGTTCGGCCGCTCCGCGATTCGCAGACTGCCCTCTATCGTGTCGTGATCGGTGATGGTGACGAAGTCCATCCCTTTCGCGCGCAAAGCGGTGTAAAGCTCGTCGGGATCAGAATAGCTGTCGGGCAGATCGAA
This sequence comes from Chthoniobacterales bacterium, assembly GCA_013812515.1. Lineage (GTDB taxonomy): Bacteria > Verrucomicrobiota > Verrucomicrobiia > Chthoniobacterales > UBA10450 > JACCTI01. Next base: position 3,152 of record JACCTI010000366.1, on the reverse strand, counting down.
GCGGCGGAAGAGCCATTCCTCCGAGCGATCGCTGTGGCGGGAATGGACGTGAAGATCGCAGCGACTCATTCGCTCTCTGATTCCTGATTTTTCACTTCCGACCTCCGCTCCGCAATCCAATCACAATAGGTCATCGGGGTGCGCGTTTCGGAAAGCTGATCGAGAAGCGTGGTGATCTGCTGCCAGATCTCTCCGTGCTCGAAGTCGGATGGGTGGACACCCAGACGAATCAGGGGTGAATTTGCGAGCATGCGCGCGAGCGCCCCATTCCAGGCCAGGCTGGCAGTGCGGCGCCACGCATTCCGCGCGCTGTAAACGAGCGAGCGAGACTTGAACTCCTGGGCGGTGCGCAGATCACACACGCGTGTTAGGCGAGTGGTGTATTCCATCTCCGCATCGCGCGCCGCGCGCTCTCCCTCGCGGCTCAGCAGCCATGCCGGCGCGATGAAGCCGCGTGGCTTCAATCCCGCGGCCGCGAACTCTTCCCGCGCGCGTGCGATTCGGGTTAAAGCTTCATCATAATCGATGTCGAAAAATTCGCCCTCCCCCCTTGTGTAGCTGCGCGTGATGAGCTTCGCCCGCAGGCTCTCGTTCTCCCGCCGCGGACGCGCATGATAGTAGCCGTGGATCACGATCTCGTGCCCCGCCGCTTCCAAATCACGCAGCCAGCGGACGAACTCACGATCGTTCATTGACGCGCCCGTGCGATGGTAATCCGGCACGACGAGCAATGAGCAGACGCGGACACGATGGCGTGCGAGCTCTTTGATGATGCGTTCGGAAAGGTGGCGCGTGGCCGGTGCGACATCGTGGAGCGAGACCACCAGTGCACCTTTTTCCTGCGATGCAGCGGCGAAGAGCGGGAACGAAGTCGCGGCGGTGCCGGTCACAACTCAGGTCTTCGGCTCACGTGCTGCGCGAGACAAGCTGAAAGCATCAAGCCGGGCGGCGACCGGAACAGCGGACACTCCTGTCGCCGGAAAACGTCAATCGTCGCGTGAGACGGAGTAATTATCAGGAGAAGCATCCCAATTTCCAAGACACGGCGACAAGAGTGTCGCCGCTCCTTCAGCCTGCCATCCGAAGAATCTCATGGAACTCAGCCGCCGTGACCGGCTGAACCGAAAGCCGCGAGAGGCGGAGCAGCGCCATCTCTTTCAAGTCCGGATTCTTTTTGATCTCCTCCAGCGTGACTGGGCGGGCGAGCGATTGTTTCGGAACGAGGTCGACGGCGCTCCATTCACCTTCCTTCGCAGTCGCGTCGGGATACGCCACGCGCGCGACTTTCGCGATTCCGAAGACAGCCTTGTCGATGACACTGTGATAGTAGAAGACGGGATCGCCCTGCTGCATCGCGCGCAGGTTGTTGCGCGCGGTATAGTTGCGAACGCCGGTCCAGCTTGTGCGTCCATCCCTCACAAAGTCGGACCACGAGTAGGCGGAGGGTTCCTGTTTTACAAGCCAGTGACGTTTCATCGGTCACTTGTAGCGGCCCTTGTGACAAGCGCCGAATGAAATTGCGCCGCTGGCAGAGGTGATATTGAGGGCCTCGCGCACCGCGCACCCAAATCAGGCGCTTGGCACAAGCGCCGCTACATTCGAGAGTCGCGACGTGTCACGCGGCGTCTTTCTCACATTCGAGGGTTCGGAAGGCTGCGGAAAATCCACCCAGGTGAAGCGGCTCGCGGCGCGGCTCGCGCGCAAGGGGTTGCCATTCCTCGTGACGCGCGAGCCCGGCGGCACCGCCATAGGCGAGAAAATCCGAGAGCTTCTGCAGTTTGCGCCCGAAAGCGCGGCGATGCGAGCGGAGACAGAACTGCTCCTCTTCGAGGCGAGCCGCAGCCAGCTTGTGCGCGAGATGATAGAGCCGACCTTGACGCAGGGCACGCACGTTATCGCCGATCGCTTCTTCGATTCGACCACGGTCTACCAGGGCGCGGCTCGCGCGCTCGACCCGAAGATCGTGGAGCAGTTGAACGCATTCGCAATCGGCAATTGCCGGCCTGATCTCACGATCATTCTCGAGCTGGACGTAGCCGCGGCGCGGGGCCGCATGCTTCGTCGCGTCCGTCCGGTAGGAACTCCGGATCGCATGGAGCAGGAACCTCTTGAATTCTACGAGCGCGTTTCTGCCGCGTATCGCGAGCTCCCCGCTCGCGAGGGTGATCGGGTCCAACTCATCGACGGCTCGCGTTCGGCCGATCAGGTCGAGGCGGAGATCTGGCGCATTCTATGGGAGCGATTTGGCGCAAACTTCCAGCCGCGCCAACCGAGAATCGAGAATCCAAAATCTAAAATCTAGATGGCCTTCTCGCCCGACGCCGCCTTCTCGTATCTCCGCCGAGCGCACGATGCGGGCCGGCTAGGGCATGCATATCTCATCTCCGGCCACTCCGGCGCGGGGAAGCGCGCGCTGGCTTCCCGTCTCGCGCATCTCACGAACGGCACGCAGGCTGAAAATGTTTTCACCTCGGGCGCATCCGGCGTTTACGTTGCGGAACCTGGCTCCAAGTCACGCCGCATTGTCATCGACCAGATCCGCAATCTGGAACACGCGCTTCAAATGCGTGCGACCGGCGGGGGCAGCAAAGTGGCGATCGTGTGCGACGCGGATCGCCTCCAGCCGCAGGCGGCAAACGCATTCCTGAAGACACTGGAGGAGCCGCCTAACGACTCGCTGCTCTTGCTCCTGAGCGCCTTGCCGGAGGCGCTCCCGGACACCATTATCTCGCGTTGCATCCCGATTCCGTTGGCGGCAAAGCAGAACTCCGCGCCTTCCGTCGAGGAGGTTGAACTGGTGCAAATGTTACAGACGATCGCGACGCCGCAATCAGCCGGGGTCGCGACTGCATATCGGCTCGCCCAGAGCTTTCAAGGTTTGCTGCGGCGGATGCGCGACGCAATCCAGAGCACGCACGCAGCCGCGTTAAAAGCGGAAGAGGTTCGCTACAAAAATACGACCGATGGCGCGTGGCTGGACGAGCGCGAGGATTACTTCAAGGCGCTGACGGAAAGCGCCTATCTACAGCAGCGGGCGCGACTCGTGGAAGTCATTTACCGATGGTGGTCGGATGTACTGCGCGCCAGCTCAGGGTTCAGCGGCCGGGAGATTCCGTCCGCGGCCGAGGAGACGAGAGCGCTTGGAGCGAAGC
>JACCTI010000361.1 GCA_013812515.1 Chthoniobacterales bacterium | reverse complement strand
AGGAACGAGTTCAATCTCGTGGTCTCTTTCAACGCGCTCCACTGGGTTCCGGAGCAGGACGCGGCTCTCCGCTCCATACGCTCTGCGCTGATGTCCGAAGGTAGGGCATTGCTCCGCCTTGTACCGGCAGGCGAGCGCAAGAGCCTGGAAAACGTGGCCGAAGAGACACGTCGATCCTCGAGATGGCGCGCTCACTTCAGCGATTTTCGTGATCCTTATCTGCACCTGACGCCGGAACAATACGCGGCCATCGCAGAGCGCAATGGCCTGCGCGTCCTTCGTATTCACACAGAAGCGAAGGCGTGGAATTTTCAGTCTCGGTCCGCCTTTTTCGCTTTCTGTTCGGTGGGCTTCGTGGAATGGACCCGGCGCTTGCCCGAGGCCGAACGGCCGGAGTTCATTAATGATGTCCTGGATCGCTACCAGGCCGTAACGCCCGATTGCCGCAGCGAAGAAAATACCTTCAAGTTCTATCAGATGGATATTAGCTTGGGCGCAGCCGATCCGAAGTAGAGGTCGGACTGGAAGGGAGTATGGGCCAAGCAGCCAAAGTTAAAATGTGCCCGCCAGCTTCGCGGGTTTCCGGCCAGAGTTTTGCTGGAGCTGACGCAGCACTGTGTTTCAGCCACTCCAAACAGCGCAATTTTGTTTTCACAGTGCTGGGTAGCTCAGCTCGTTTGTTAGGTCGCGCCGCCTTTCTTTGCCGTCTTGCCGGGCCGGCGGCAGCTGATCTTCTCTCTCCTTAGATGTCCGAGAGCACATAATGATGTATTGCCCCGAGTGCCGTTCCGCTAGTGTTCGGTCGCTCGGCAAACGGAACTGGCCGTATTCCCTCACGCTTTTGGTCGTCATCCCGCGTTTTCGCCCTTTTACATCAGGCCTCCTCTCCTATCGACGGTCGTTGTGCGATGTGCGGTCTACGGTTCGCCCGCAGGACTGATACCGCTCGATTCGCTCTCCTCGTGATGATCTTCGTTCTTGCGGGAGCGATCGTGCTTCTGGCGTTCTTCTCTCGGCGTTCGATACAATAATGCTCTTACAGACATCTAACTTTGCGACGCAGCCATCTCCGGGAACTTTCGCGAGCAGGTCCGATGGTAGCTGCGATCTATAGATTATGGTAGCCGATGTTCTGTCTCGTTAGGCAATGATGCGCGTGGCACGAATCAGCCGCTCGCTTCAACATACTTAAATGATACCGAGGAAAACCAGCCGCGGCCACACTGCCAAGACAGTCAACGCCGGCAAACCCAACACTGTCGACGCTTACCTCGCTGCACTAAGCGACGCCAAGCGGGTCGCGCTCGAACTGCTTCGGGAGATGATTAAGGGCGCGGCTCCGGAAGCCGAAGAGTGCGTCAGCTACCAACTCCCCGCTTTCCGTCTGAAAGGGAAGCTGTTGGTGGCCTACGGTGCCGCCGCGAATCACTGCGCGTTCTATCCCGGTTCCGTGATGCAGGCGCTGAAGGAGGAGCTCAAGGGCTATGATACCGGCTAGGGCACGATTCGCTTTCCCGCGGAGCAGCCTTTGCCGCGTGCCTTGGTGCGAAAGCTGGTGAAGCTCCGGATTGCGAAAAACGAGGGTTGAGCCCGATGGGGAATACCTCAGTTAAACATTAGCGTGCGGTGCGCTCACCGCCAGGAGCTTCCGAGCTTTCTGTCGGTGAGAGACGGATGATGCCCGCATAAGATGCCGGGTCCGTTGCGCCTTCGGTAATGAAAGCGAGAACGCGCGTCGCTGTGTGAATGTGGAGTTCAGCACGCCGCTCTTCGTTCTCGGGTCCAGTGAGCAACTCGAGCAGACCTGCTAATCCCGCCGCTCCCGTTTCGCCCGCCAGTATTCCAGCGCGGGCCAGCGCGCGCATCGCTTCGCGCGTCCGCTCGTCGTTCACCGCGATGAAACCGTCGATTCCCGTGGAAACAATTGGCCAGGCAACAATGGAAGGTCGCCCGCAGTTCAGTCCGGCCATGATCGAAACGTGCGGCCCCGGGACCGAAACGATTTCCCCCGCTTCCATTGATGCGAGCATGCAGGCGGCGCTGAGAGGTTCGACGCTGAGAATGCCTGGCTGCACGGCGGCCCAGTGCGCCCGGTAGTGTTTCACCACGGCTGCCGCAAGGGCCCCGACGCCGAACTGCACCGCGATGAACTCCGGCCCTGGTTCGTCGCGGCGCGCAAGCTCGTCATCGATTTCGCACATGATGGTGGAGTAGCCTTCCATGACCCAGCGCGGCACATCTTCGTAGCCCGGCCACGAGGTATTGGAGATGACGAGGCAACGCTCGCCGGCGTCGCGCGCGGAACGCTCCACGGCCTGATCGTAGGTGCCGTTGATCACCTCCACCTGCGCGCCTTCACTCGCGATCGCGTCGATGCGCGCCTGCGCTGT
>JACCTI010000351.1 GCA_013812515.1 Chthoniobacterales bacterium | reverse complement strand
ATTAGCGCGGCGGCGCGAACAAATCGTCACTCAAATCAACGTTGAACTCGATATTTTCGTAAGTCGCCTGTGAGTGCTTCGTTCCCACCTTGCCCTTCTCGTCGCCATCGTATCCGACCCGCCGCGTCGGCAAGGTGAACCCGTCCACCGTTTTTTCATCGAGGTATTCCGTCCAATCCCATTTGCCCGGTTCGTAAAGCAGATGCGTTCCAGTAAGGCGTCCATTCTTATCGAGAAGAAAATACCAATCGTGCATTCCGCCGGCATCGCCCACACCCGCTGGATAAGTCACGCGTAATTTTTGCACTGTCGTCCCGTCGGCCAGAGTTTGCGTTCCCGCATCAGCGAGCTGAGTTCCGGGCTCGCGCAATTTAAACGGCATCGTGAAAACGTAGTTCGCGCCGAAGGTAGTATTGCGTGCGGTTTTGATATCCTCCTCAGATGAAGCTCGCTTTCCGTCCACAAGTTTCCACGCCTGATGTCCGTCATTAATCATGACGATCTTCGAGCCGTTTTCCTCCCACTCAATTCGCATGCGAGGGGACGGATGGAGAACGTATTGATGCAACTGCACGCGTGTGGCAGTAGCTGCGCCGTCCGGGGCATAGCGGACGGTCGTGCGGCGGAATCGGACCGTCCGCGTAGCAGCCCACTTATCCCAACCGCCCGCGTGATCGATGGCCAGACGCACCAGTTTTTCGGCGCTCTCATCCGCCATCGCCAGGGTCGCAGCGAGAAAGAGGAGCAGAAGAACTTTGCGCATCCAGCGATCCTATGGCCGCGATGTGGCTAGTCAATGTTACAACGAGTGCGCGCGACGGACAAGCCCACGCGACGTTCGCCGCATTTGCCTACCCATCGCCGGACTTTTCGCCTAACGAATAGTATCGGCGGTGCGATCGAGTTATTTCGACCTCAAGGCGACGAAACCCTCAAGCGAAGAAACCGAACGCAAGCTGCGAGAGACGCGCGGTTTCGCAGCATCACTGCGAAAGCATCTGGCGCGGTGGAAAGCCGAGGCAAACAAAGGCGGCTCGCACGCGGCCGATTTCTGCAAGCTGATCGAAGCTAGCTGACCGCGCTCGGTTCGACCCTGCGCCAGAGCGTCTGAGGTCGCGGAGGATCGTCGAGCTCATTGAGCTCTTCGAGTCCGCCGATTGCCTCCAGCATTTCGTAAATCCGTTTCGCTTCCTCTTCATCGACGCGCGCGAGCGCGAAACCGACGTGTACCAGCACGTAATCTCCGATCTGCGCCTCCGGCACGTATTCCAGGCAGATGCGTTTGCTGATCCCGCCGAACTGCACTTTTGCCATGAGCATGTCGTGCTCACGGTGCATCTCGAGAATCTGGCCCGGAATGGCGAGACACATATGCCGGGCGCCTAACGAGACGTTACGATGCGCTACCGAAAGAGGGCGCAGACGATTTCGTCGCGAGCAACTTCCCTTGGCGGGCAATGGCAAGGCCAATAATCGCGGCCAGCGCCACCGCCGCGAAAAGCCCGGTATGATCGGATAACGAGTTTAGCAAATTCTCGACTGTGGTCGGGCCTGGGACTTCAGGCGGCGGCAAATCCATGCTGCAATCTCCGGCGCCACAGGCAAAACCGGCGATGGGAAGTGAAACGAGAGCGACGACGATCGAGGGGAAGATTTTTTTCATAAGAGAAGTCACTCTTGAAACCGGCCAAAAGGTAGGCTGCGGCGGCGCAGCGTGTCAAGGACAGGCTAAGGTTGACGCGCTCAGATCTTCAGCCGCTCGACGATCCTCCGCACTGCACCCACGGCCGCGTGCTCCTGGTTGAGCGCCGGCGCTTCCGCTGCCAAATCCGCGCGCTGAATTTCTTCGTCGTAAGGAATCTCGCCCACTAATTCGAGCCCGTGCTTCTCGGCGTAATCGCGAATCGCGGCAAGGTCTTCGCTGCTCCGATATTTGTTCGCGACCGCGACGACGCGCGGAATTCCCAGTTCGCGCGCCAGCTCACTTGCGCGGCGCGCCGTTTCCAGTGCTTTGAAGTACGGCTCCGTCACCAGCAGCAACATATCGACGTGGCGGTCGGTGCCGCGGCTCAGGTGTTCCA
>JACCTI010000347.1 GCA_013812515.1 Chthoniobacterales bacterium | reverse complement strand
TGCTTTTTCCCGTCGAGCAGCCGCAATTTTTCGATGCGGTTGTGACGGATGACGCCGGACGAGTCGCGGAGATTCAAGTAAAGCAGAGCGATGCGCGCTCAAGTTGGATCTGGGGCGCATTCAAAATGCCGGCTGCGGTTTTTCACGAACTGCACCAGCTCTGGCTCGGACGCGAGCAGCGCGATGAATACTTTGGCACCCTGGTGAACGCGTGGATCGCGCAAGGCGGCCGCGCTTCCGGTGTTCGTGCCGGCAAGTCGTATGTCGATGTCGGCACGTTGCACGGCTATCGCGAAGCGATTCGGCTCTTGAACGATATGCGCGAGCGGCAGCCCGCCTCGGCGCGGACGGAGGAAGCATTCGCGTGAGCGTCGAAGCTGTTGCGCAACTCACCCCCGAGGACACACAGCAGCGAATCGATGAGCTTGGCACGTGGTTCCAGAATCTGAACCTGAACGGCGTGCAAACCGCGCCCCAGCACTTTCTCGGCGATTACCCGGCGGTGAAGTTTCAAGGCTTAGCGCAGGCGCTGCCCCAGGACCTCACCGGCAAGAGCATTCTCGATATCGGCTGCAACGCGGGTTTCTACTCGCTCGAGATGAAACGCCGCGGCGCTGACCGCGTGCTCGGCGTCGACTTCGATGAGCGCTATCTCGCGCAGGCCCGCTTCGCGGCGGAGGTGCGTGGCGTCGAGATCGAGTTCCGCCAGCTCTCGGTCTACGACGTCAGCTGCCTTCAGGAAAAGTTCGATCTCGTGATCTTCATGGGCGTGCTCTACCACCTGCGCCATCCCCTTCTCGCGCTTGACCTGATTCGCGAACACGTCGCGAGAGACCTGATGCTTTTTCAATCAATGCAACGCGGCAGCCCCGACGCGCGGCAGGTCGAGGAGGATTACGAGTTTGGGGAGACGGAGATCGAGGAGGATTACGAGTTTGGGGAGACGGAGATGTTTGCGCGGCCGGACTTCCCAGCCATGTATTTCATTGAACACAAGTATGCGGGAGACCCAACGAACTGGTGGATCCCGAATCGCGCCTGCACCGAAGCGATGCTGCGCAGCGCGGGCTTCGAGATCATCGCGCATCCGGAAGAGGAAGTGTTCGTCTGCCGCGTAAAACAGGAGACGGCGCAGAGCGACGTCACACGTGCGACGCGCCAGGCGAAGGAATCCCTCCGGGTATGATTGTTCATCGCAGCGCTCGAACGCGAGGAGCCTTTGATGATTGAGGCCGTCATGCTCTGGAACGAGCCGAACAATAAGTCGCATTGGGACATCGAGCTCGATCCGGAGTGGCGCCGGTTCGCCAAGATGGTGAAGCTGGCCGCGGACGCGATCGCCGCAGAAAACGACGCCCTTCTGCGCGTGCTCGGAGGCATGTCACCCATCGACGCCGGCTGGATCAAGCGCATGGAGGAATTCGGCGTGCTCGAAAAACTGGATGCGGTCGCGGTCCACGGTTTTCCGCTCGATTGGAATAATTGGACGATCGGTGAATGGCCGGCGCGGCTCAGCGAAATCCAGCGCGTGACGAACCTGCCGGTGTGGGTCTCAGAGGTCGGCATTTCGACCTTCGGCGCAGAGGAGGTTCAGGAGTTCGGGCTGCGGCGGACGGCGGAGTTGCTGATCGGCCGGGCTCCGCGGATTCACTGGTATTCGCTTTACGATTTGCCCGCGGCGTGGCCTGCGACGACGCGGCATCGTGAAGCGGACGGATCCTCCTACTATCGGCATTTCCACATGGGGTTGCTGCGGGAGGACGGCACGCCGAAGCGCGCCCTACAGCACTTCAGCGAGTTCACGCCCGAGCTTGGCATCTGTCAGTGGTTTCACTTCGAAGATCACCGGCTCGAGCAGGCTGTGGATTGGCTGCGAAAACTCGGAGTAAAATACCTCCGGACCGGGCTGAGCTGGGCCGACAGCTTTCGACCTCATGCCGAGGCGTGGTTCGACCGGCAGATGGCTGCGCTGGAGGAGTTCGATGTGACGATCACCTATTGTTTCACGCCAGAGCATCGCGGGATCGCGCCTCACCATAGCAGTCCTCCGCTGGTGAACGAGGAGTTCGCCCAGTTCTGCGCTCGCATGACCCGGCGTTATGCGCCTAACGACTCGCGCGCTGTAGCGTCCGCCGTCGTCAGCGGATCGGCGTCGGATGTGCGCTAAGGACAGCGCACTCTACATCCCGGGATGAGCGCGCAGTCCGTCACGAACTTCCTCTTCATTCGTCATGGCGCGCACGATTATCTCGGCCGCGCCATTGCCGGCCGCTTGCCCGGCGTTCACCTGAACGAGCTCGGCCGCGAACAGGCGAGACACCTCGCGGAGAAACTCTCGCTCCTGCCGATTGACGCGATCTACAGCGGGCCGCTCGAGCGCGTGCGCGAAACCGCGGAGCCAATCTCCCGCCGCTTCGATCTCCCGCTGCAAGTCGCAGAGGAGTTTACGGAAATTGATATGGGGGATTGGCAGGACCGTTCGTTTACCGATCTCGGAAAGGAAGGGCTCTGGAAGGAGTTCAACGCCTTCCGCAGCAGCACAGTGCCCCCGGGCGGCGAGCTGATGCTGGAAGTGCAGGTGCGTGCGCTGCGCAAATTGAAGGAGCTGCGCGGGCAACATCACTTTGTCGTCATCATGACCCATGGTGATGTGATTCGCTCGGTCATGGCGCATTTCCTTGGAACGCACCTCGACCTCTTCCTTCGTATCGAGATCGATCCTGCGTCCCTCAGCCTTCTCGAGTACGGCGAAGACTTCGCCATCGTGCGGATGCTCAATGCGCCATCGACTGGCTCACCGCTCGAGCTTCCGAACGTGCGATATCAATGAAAACTGCGGCGTTCGAGATCTGCCATAGCGAGAGAATGTCGTGTCGCGCGCTGTCAGCCGTCGCGGCTGATCCGGCGCTGATTTTCCTCTAACGCGTCGAGCACTCGTTCCGGCGCCACATCTTTCTGGAGTTCGGGCAACTCGGGATGCTGCCAACCTTCCACGTCCAGCTTCTCCGCGATTTCTTTCACCAGCGTGATCAGGCGCGTGATTTCGTGTTCCGCGAGCAGGCTAACCTGCAGATCGAGGTCGGCGCGTTTGTCCGCCTGCACCGCCATGCGGTTCTGTGAAATGAGGACGAAGGTAGAGAGGAAAATCGCTTCCACTGAGGCAAACATGGCCAGCATCACGTAGGTTGGATCGAACTTCGGAAATGGAACGCCGGGAAGGTTCGCCACAATCCAGAATCCGAAAAGCGCCAGATGGATGTAAACGAAGGTCAGGCTGCCGGTAAAGCGCGTGACCGCATCCGCAATCCGGAGTTGGAGGGGTTTTTCTTTGTCTTCAGTCCGACGGCGTTCGAGCACGGCACGGATATTCCGCTGCATGACGCCCGCCATGCCCGCGGTCGCCTTCAGGCCGACTTGCGAATCGTTCTTCATCCCATCTGTTCGCATTTGCTCGTCAGACGAGATGCAGCAGACGCGTCGCCGCTCAGGTTTCGCGGACCACCTCGGTCGCTGTCTTGTCATCCTGCATCGCGACAAAGGTGGCGTGCCGCAGATTTCCGGCATCCGTCCATTCCACGAAGGACACGCGACACACGAGCTTTGGCTTCAGCCAGCGGTACTCCTTCATTTTCTCGGCCGTAACTGCAACGCCGCGGCGTGCGCCTTTTTTCTCCGGCAGGTTAACGAATGAACACGTTTCGCTTCGGAGATCCGTAAAGCTGGCGAAGATCTCCTCGCGCAGACGCGGCACGAAGCCGTTCTTCGCGCGCGCGACGAAGTGGAGGCGTTTGTCTTTGAAAACCCCGACGAGAAGCGAATCGAAGCCGTGCGTTCCCGGTTTGTAACCGCCGATGACAAATTCCTGCTCACGACTTGTCCGGTGTTTGATCCAGGCACCGGAGCGCTCGCCTGGTTCGTAGACCGATCTGTCGCGTTTTCCGACCACGCCTTCCAGCCCGAGTTTTCGCACCGCTTCGAGCACCTGTCCGGCCGGAGCTTCGAGTAAAGGCGAAAGGCGGATCGGGTCGGCTGGACTGCCTAACAAGTGGTGAAGAGCCTCGCGACGCTGCTCGATTGCTCTCGGCTGGAAATCCCCGCCGTCACGGTGGAGCAAATCGAAGACGTAGAAGAAAACATCAAGTGAGCGCGTAACATTGCTTTGGAGAAGCTGAAAAGACGGGCGGCCTTGCTCATCCAGCGCGACGATCTCGCCATCGAGCACGAAATCGCCGCCGATTGCGCTGAGCGCCGCGACCACGTTTGGGAATCGCGGGTTGAGGGTGTTTTTATTGCGCGAGAATAGCGTGGTCTCGTTGCGGTCTTTCACTGCGATGCAGCGATAACCGTCGAATTTGATTTCGAACGTCCAATCCTCGTCGTCCGGCAAAGACGTCACGGCCTTGCAGTTCATCGGCTCGATAAACTTCGGCTGCGCCGTTTTCGGAGGTAGCCTGCGGAGGGGCGTGCTTTCGTTTTGCGAACTGCCCCTCATCCTAACCTTCTCGCTGTGGGAGAAGGAACTAGCTTTCGCAATGCGTGCGCGTTGGGATGAACCTGTGGTAGAGAAATCAGCTCTCCCACTCGGTGCGAGCTGAGGTACTCCTTGCGATGAGGAACCTGCGGGAGAGGGTTGGGGTGAGCGCGACGGAGTGCTCGACCTGGTCCTTTCTTTCGTTAGCCGTTTTGTCGTCTCTGCACTCGCCGCGGGACGATTGCTGTGCCATTGCGCGTCATTCGCTTTTGCGATCGCAGCCATGGAGCGACGCGAAACCGCCGAGTTGTCGTCGAGCTTTGGTGAAATTGGTCTCATCGATTCGCCCGCTTTGATGAGCAGCCATTTGTTGCTCTCGGGCTCGCGCTTGTCCTTCACCAGGATCCATTCGCCTTTCAGCTTTTTGCCTTGCATCACGATGTGCAGTTTGCCGGCGTGAAATGCGGCCGCGGGATTCCCCGTGATGTCTTCGTACTCTCCGTAATCCCAGACCATAACCGTGCCGGCGCCGTAGTTGCCCGCCGGGATCGTTCCTTCGAAGCGTTCGTAATCGAGCGGATGATCCTCCACGT
>JACCTI010000300.1 GCA_013812515.1 Chthoniobacterales bacterium | reverse complement strand
GTGACTGCGATGACTGGACCTTTGCGTGCTCGCACTTGCTCGATGTTGTTCAAGTTTTTCGAAAAGACCGCGTCGTCCGGGGTGATAAAGATGGATGGCAGATCGGGGCGGACCAGCGCGATGATGCCATGCTTCAGTTCGGCGCTGGGATGACCTTCGGCAAAAAGGTAAGTAATTTCCTTCACTTTGAGCGCCGCCTCCAAGGCGACGGGAAAGTTGAATTGCCGGCCGAAGAAGAGGATGCCGTTGGCGGACGCGTATTTCTGCGCGATGCGCTTGATCTCATTGCTTAACTTCAACGTCGCCTCGATTTGCTCGGGTAATCGCTCCAATGCTTCGATAATCCTGGTGCCTTCCGACGTAGAGAGGTGCCGCATGCGCCCAAGGAGGAGTCCGATCAGCATCAAGATGGTCAGCTGCGCCGTAAAGGATTTGGTTGCGGCCACGCCGATCTCCGGGCCCGCGTGCATGTAGACGCCGCCGTCGCTTTCGCGAGCGATCGTGCTGGCGACGTTGTTGCAAATGCCGAGGGTCCGATAGCCTTTTCTGCGGCTTTCACGCAACGCGCCGAGCGTGTCCGCGGTTTCGCCGCTCTGGCTGATGGCAAAGACCACCGTGTCGCGCGTCATGGGGCTATTCCGATGCCGGAACTCGCTCGCGAATTCCACTTCGGTCGGAATGCCCGCGACTTGCTCGAGGATGTATTCGCCGATCATGGCGGCGTGGAGGGCGGTTCCGCAACCGGTGAGCACAATGCGGCCGACATCGCGCAGTTCCGCGGCCGTCATCTCCAGCCCGCCGAGCTTGGAGGTGCATTCCTCTGTGCTCAAGCGTCCGCGCATCGCATCACGGACAGAACCGGCCTGCTCAAAAATTTCTTTGAGCATGTAATGCGGGAAGTCACCCTTTTTTATGTCTTCCTCGGTGAACTCGACCTTGCTGACTTCGTAATTTCCGCCTTCGCCGGCGACAGAGCTGATCTCAAACTTGTCGCGCTCGACCGCCACGACATCGAAGTCGTTGAGGTAAACTGCATCGCGCGTGTAGGCGACGATCGCGCTCACATCGCTGGCGAGGAAATTTTCGTCTTTACCCACGCCCAAGACGAGCGGGCTGCCGCGCCGCGCGCCTACGATGAAATCCGGGATGTTGCGATGGACGAGTGCGATGCCGTAAGTGCCGATGACCTGCTGGAGCGCCGCACGCACGGCGCGGACGAGGCGACTCTTTTCATTTTGCGGCGGAACGCTGCCGTTGGGTGGAGCGGAGGCGTCGTAGAGCGAACCGATGAGATGCGCGAGAACCTCCGTATCAGTCTCGGAAATGAATTCATGCTGCCCATTGCGGAGCAGGCCCTCTTTCAACGACTGGTAGTTCTCGATGACGCCGTTGTGCACGAGTGCGAGCTGGCCGCTTTGATCGAAATGCGGATGCGCGTTTTGATCGGTTGGTTTGCCGTGTGTCGCCCAACGGGTGTGACCGATGCCGTAGGTGCCCCCGGGCGGCTTTTCCGTCATCAGCTTGCCGAGCTCAGCGATGCGTCCGGCGCATTTGCGCGTCTCGACGTGGTCCCCATCGACAATCGCCACGCCCGCGGAGTCGTAGCCGCGATATTCCAAACGACGGAGGCCATCCAGCAGGATGGGACCCGCCTCAGAACGCCCGACGTAGCCGACGATGCCGCACATAGTTCGTGGAGCGTGGCACCAAGCTCGCGCGGACGCAATACCCACACCCTGCTACGCGGAAGAGCGCAAAAGAGTTGCTGACTGCGCGCCGCGCAAGGTAATTGGCCCTGTGGAGAATCAATCCCGCTTTTCGCGTGAAGATAACTCCAAGAGCGCCGGCATTCCTGCTTTTGCGCTCCCCTCGGGCACGACCCAGCAGACGCTCGCCATTGTGATGGGCGGGGGCGCAGGGACCCGCTTGTTTCCCCTAACGAAGGATCGCTCCAAACCAGCCGTGCCTCTGGGCGGAAAATATCGCCTCGTCGATATCCCAATTAGCAACTGCCTCAATTCCGGTCTGCGCTCGATCTACGTGCTGACGCAGTTCAATACGATGTCCCTGCATCGCCACATTCAGGCGAGCTACAAGTTTGATAACTTCTCCCGCAGCTTCGTGGACATCCTCGCCGCGCAGCAAACACCGGAGCATTCCGATTGGTATCAAGGAACCGCCGATGCTGTGCGGCAGAACATGCGTTACTTCCTGGAGCGGCCGTTCGACTATTATCTGGTCCTGAGCGGGGATCAGCTCTACCGGATGGACTTTCGCGCCCTCTTGCATCAACACATCCGCTCCGGGGCAGAGATCACGCTCGCGACCAAACCCGTTTCGCGGAGTGCTGCTTCCGACTTCGGAATCATGCAGAGCGACGAAGAACGGCGCGTCGTGCGCTTTGATGAGAAGCCAAAGGACGAGACAATCCTAAACGAGCTGAAACTCGGTCCGGAGCATCTGGCCTCGGTTGGCGCCGCGCCGGACGCGGAGCTGTATCAGGCCTCCATGGGCATCTACGTGTTCAACCGTCGCGTGCTCGTGGAATGCCTCGACAACGACATGGTCGATTTTGGTAAGCACATCATTCCGCACGCGATCAAAGAGCGGCAGGTCAGCGGTTATATCTTCAACGGCTATTGGGAAGATATCGGAACAATTCGCGCCTTTTACGAAGCGAACCTGGATCTGACTGAGCTGCTGCCGAAATACAGTTTCTTCGACGCGACCGCGCCGATCTACACGCATCCCCGTTTTCTGCCGGGCAGCAAGGTGAACGGCGCTGCCTTGCGACAGGCGATCGTGGCGGATGGCTGCATTATCTCCGACGCACACATCGAGCGTTCTGTCATCGGCGTCCGGAGCGTGATTCGAAGTGGCGCGACGATTCGCAACAGCATCGTGATGGGCGCGGATTATTACGAGACGGATCCCGCAACGGTTCCGGAAGGATTGCCGGCGATGGGCGTCGGACGGAATTGCGTGATTGACCGCGCGATCATCGACAAGAACGCACGGATCGCGGACGGCGTGGTGATCACGCCGGAAGGCAAGCCGAACCAATACGACGGCGAGAATTATTACATCCGCGACGGCATCGTGGTGATCCCGAAGAATGCGGTGATCCCGGCCGGCTTTTGGATTTAGCGAGTTTGGAAACGCTCAGCCATGCTGCCGAGCTGGCCGGTATTTTCCCATTTTTCCTGTTTGTTCCAAGGCAACGCGGATTCGCGTCCCGTGGTGTCGGCGATCAACTGCGGTTCCTCTTTCGTTGCGCACGAGGCGAAGGCACACAGGCCCAGTGCGATCAGTGAAAAACGGATGGCATTGGCGCAGGACAATCTACGAATTCGGACCAGCATAAATGACGATATCTCCAGGCTGCACCTGGACGCCGCGCGCCAGGCTGTTGGTGATGATATCGCCGATGGCGGTAGCCGGTTCAACCGAAGAGACGCGAATCTTGCCGATGAGGGTGCCGCCCCGCAGGACGAGCATGTCGCTGTTGGCTTCCAGCCCCTGGCGGCCGCCGAGATTCAGGACGACGAAGTTGTAGGCTTGGTTCACCGCGAGAACGGTCCCGCGTACGTTCGGCTTCGGTGCGCGTGCGACCCGTTGTTTGGGCTGTTCAACCGTGCTGACGGACCGGGCCTGCGAGGTATGAATCTTATCCGAGAGAAGTTGCTTCTGGCGCTCCGCAGTATCGAGTTGCCGGCGCGTATCCTCTAGCTGGGCCTGCAAATCGCCCGCTCCGGGCATCGGAAGCGCATCGGGGATGACTTCCTTGGAACCGGCTTCTTCGAGGGCCTTTTGCAGCTCAGCGATTTGCTTCTGGTCTGCTTGGAGTTTGGCTTGAAGTTCCACCTTCTCGGTTTGGAAGCGGACCAAATCCGCTTCTGCGCTCGCCATTCTCGCATCCATCTCCGCGTTATTTGCCGCGGCAGCAGGGATGCTCGCTTCCGTCGGTTTCATCTCCTTTTCTCTTGCCGCCTGGGCCTGCTCGGCTCGCGCCCGCGCGAGACTATTCTGTTCCGCGACTTCACGGAGGCCGCGCGTTTTGTTCGTGTTCAAAACGCCGAAGACCGCGGAGAGCGTAAGAAACAAAAGGGAAAGGCTGATAAGGATCTTTGCCATGGGGGAGAAGCGGAGCGCTCACGTTGTATTTGGAAGGAAGCGGGGATGCAATCTCCTTCATCAGCCTTGGGCTGTTTTGCATGTTCCCTGTCCTCCTGTTTAGCGTTGCGCGTCGAGAGCTTCCGTCCTATAGGGAACGGTTCATGGGCCAGCAACACCGCAAGATCGTCAAACGCCGCCGCCGGATGGCCTACATGGAGCGCAAAAGGGTCGAAGCGAAAGCCTCCGCCCCGATGCGGAAGGAAGCGCCCAAGGGCAGGGCGAAAAAATCACCCTCTTCTCCGTCGGCGCCAGCTCGGGCGAGCGCCACTGCTGCCGCTGAGTAGCGCGGCCAATCAGCCGGGCCCTGTCTGGGCTGGTTGATGTTCCCGGTGTCGCTTTTATTAACGCAAGGTGCGGCCGGATTACCTCATTGTGGATGGGCACAGCGTAATCTTCGCCTGGCCCAAGCTACGCGAGCTGCATCAGCGCCGCACCTCGTTAGCCCGCGATGCGCTTGTGCGGATGCTCCGCGACTTTCAGGATTGGACCGGCGTTCGCGCGATCGTCGTCTTCGACGGGAAAGGGAGCGTAGTGGGAAACCAGGCGGACCCGGGCGAAATCCAGGTCTTCTACTCTCGAGCCGGCCAAACAGCAGACTCTGTGGTCGAGCGGCTGGCGAGTAAATACGCGACGCGCTTCCAGTTGCTTGTCGCTACAGACGATTACCTCGAGCAGCAGACGGCGACTGCTTGCGGCGCAGAATGCATTTCCGTCGAAGGCTTGCGCGGGCTGCTCGATGAGGCCCGCTCCCGCTGAGGCAGCAGACCGAGACAGGCTGGAGCGTACAGCGCTCCTTCCTTCAGCAGCACGGGAGGCTCGTTAGGCCGCTACCGCGAGAACCTGATGCGTGTGAGCGTTGACTGCTTGCCGGCGCCGCGCTGCTGACATGTCGCGAGAACCCGCGAGAGCAGACAGTAGAGCTGTTCAATGGGAAGATTCTTGCTGACGTATCCGTTCGCACCGGCACGCAGCGCCGCATGCATTCGGTTCTGCGATCTTGTCCGCACCGCGGCGAAGAGTAGGCTTAACTTTCGTTAGGCGTAAGCAGCGTCGCTGAACAGCATTCCGCATCAGCTCACATCCCGAGCTTCTTTTCCAACGCTTTCACACGCGCGAAAAGTTTTCCCAAGCGGTGAATCCATGCGAGCTGCTCTTTCGCTTCGCGCAGCGGAATCGCCGGGGTGCTCCACCAGGCCCCGCCGTCCGGCGGCAGATTCTTAGAAACACCCGCCTTCGCGGCGACCATGTTGCGATCGCCAATCTCGACATGACCGGTCACGCCAACTTGTCCACCGATCATCACCTGATCGCCAACCCGCGAACTTCCCGCGATGCCCGCCTGCGCCGCGATGACCGAATGGCTTCCGATCACCACGTTGTGTGCGATCTGCACGAGATTATCAATCTTCACACCTTGTTTGATCCAAGTGCGGCCAAACTTCGCCCGATCAATCGTAACGTTGGCGCCGATCTCCACGTCGTCATCGATCTGGACGATTCCGATCTGCGGGATTTTTTGCGGGCGGCCTTCCACGATCTCGAATCCGAAACCGTCCGCACCGATGACCGCGCCACTGTGGAGAATTACGCGTGACCCGATGATGCTGCGCTCGCGAATCGCGACCTGCGGATAGATCATGCAATGCGCCCCAATCACCACCTCGTGGCCAACGTAGCTGTTCGCGCCGATAACCGTGTCATCACCGATCCGTGCACCGGCTTCGATGACAGCGTGCGGCTGGATGGAGACGCGAGCGCCGAGCTGCGCTTCTTCTGCAACAACTGCGGTGGCGTGAACTCCCGGCGCGAAGCGGATAGGGCGCGGCGCAAAGGCAACAACCACCTGCTGAAACGCCTTGGCCGGATGCGCTACACGAATTTGCGCCGGCTGAATCGCTTCCGAGAAATCGGCGGGAACAAAGGCCGCTGATGCGCGTGTTTTGCGCAGCAGTGGCAAATATCTCGGATCGGCGAAAAAGGTGATTTCACCTTCCATCGCTTCCGCCAGAGACGCCGCACCGCTCACCACTTGAGCAGCGTCACCGGTCAACTCTCCGCCACTCATCTCGGCGAGTTGCTGGAGCGTTAACGTTACGGAGTGCGCTTTCTCCATGCCCTGCGCTTGGTAGCGAGTCAGGAAGCTCGCGCCTACAAACTTTCGCGCACCGTCTCGAGCTGCCCGGCGGAACCGAGCTTCTCATTCTTGTGGGCGATAAAGTCCGCGTAAGCCTGCATGAAAATTTTCCCCGGAGGTCGAAAGTCGAACTCAGCGGGTTTGTCGCGGAAGAACTCGCGATGAACGCGCGTCCAGACAAGGCGTCCATCGGTATCGATGTTGACTTTCGTCACGCCGAGCTTTGCGGCCGGAAGATATTCGTTTTCCGCCACGCCGCGCGCGCTCGGGTCGAGCTTGCCACCGGCCGCATTGATCCGTTGGACTTCCTCAATCGGAACGCTCGAGCTGCCATGCATGACGATCGGCATGCCCGGAACTTTCTGCGAAATGGCCTCGATCACGTCGAAGCGGAGGGACTGCTGTCCTTTGAACTTATACGCGCCGTGGCTGGTGCCGATCGCCGCCGCGAGCGAATCGCACCCGGAGCGTTCCACGAATTCGACCGCCTCATCTGGGTTCGTTAGGCAAGCGTGCCCTTCGTCCACTTTTATGTCTTCTTCCACGCCGCCGAGCATCCCGAGTTCCGCTTCCACGCTGATGCCTTCGGCGTGCGCTCGATCGACCACCCGGCGGGTGATGGCGATGTTTTCTTCGAAAGATTCATGGCTCGCGTCGATCATGACCGAGCTGTAGAAGCCCGAGTCGATGCAGTCGTAACAAGTTGCCTCGTCACCGTGATCCAGATGGACTGCGAAGATCGCTTCGGGAAACATTTGTTCCGCGGTGCGGATGATCGCTTCGAGCATGCGCTTGTCGGTATAGTTCCGCGCCCCTTTCGACAGCTGAATGATAAATGGCGCCTTGCTCTGAATGCAGCCGCGGAAAAGTCCCATGGTTTGCTCCAGGTTGTTGATGTTGTAAGCGCCAGCGGCGAACTTTTTGTATGCAACTTTGTAGAGTTGGGCGGTGGTGACGATCATAGTGGTTGTTGGACTGCTGATAGTGAGCGCTCGCAAGCTTATGAAGCTCGGGGCGCTTTCCAATGGAAAAGCGCTTCGCAGGTCAATGCCGAGTGCCAGCTAGTTTCCGTTCGGCCTCGCCGGCAGCATTCACGCTGACGGACGTGCCCTGCGGATTCGAATCGATGTCGACGCGTCCGTTGTGATCGAAGACCGTGCGTTTCACGATCAGCAACCCCAATCTCATCCCGCGGCTTTGCGAGCCTTACTGTACGGCCAGGCAGGGCAAGAGCGGGACGGGTCTAGGTCTGTATATCACGAAGAAAGTGAGCGAGGACGACAACGGGTCGATCAAAGTCGACAGCACGCCGCAAATTGGGACGACGTTCACGATTCGGCTGCCGCTCATGACCAGCTAGACTAGCTGGGTCGCTTCGGCACCCTGGCGCCTTCACCAGCTCTTCGCCGACTCCATTTAGCTTGTAAGTCGCACAGCTTCCGTTTTTGGTGACGCGTGCCGAAGTGCGTTTCGAGTTGATGAAGATCGTAGCGATCGCCAATCAAAAGGGCGGTGTCGGCAAAACAACGACGGCAGTAAATCTCGGCTGCGCCTTGGCCAAAGCTGGTCATCGCACTCTGCTGATCGACCTGGATCCGCAAGCAAATGCGACGAGCTCCTTCGGTCTGCAGGAACTCGCAGGCGAAAGCCTCTATGGGCCGCTGCTCGGCGAAGAGGGTATCGCCCAGAAGGTCCTCCCGACGCGGATCGAAGGAATGTTTCTCATCCCGGCCGATCTCGATCTCGCCGGCGCGGAGATCGAGATCGCCCGGATGGACAATCACCTGACGCGCTTGCAACAGACGCTGCGACCCTTCCGGGACGAGGAGACATTCGAGTTCATCCTGCTCGATTGCCCCCCCTCGTTAGGCATCCTCATGACGAATGCGCTGGCCGCGGCGGACGAGCTACTCGCCCCGATCCAGTGTGAGTTTTTCGCACTGGAAGGCCTCGTCAAAATCGTGCATGTGGTCGAGCAGGTGATGAACTCGGGCGCGAACGATTCCATCGAGCTCACTGGGATTATCATGACAATGTTCGACCGGCGGACAAATCTCAGTTCGCAAGTAGTCGCAGAGGTCCGGGAACATTTCGGCGAGCGCGTCTACCAAACCGTCATCCCGCGCACGGTGCGGCTCAGTGAAGCGCCGAGCTTCGCCAAATCCATTTTCGAGTATGCGCCCGGCGGCAGCGGCGCACGCGCTTATGCCGCGCTCGCGCAGGAGTTCATGCGGCGACAGCAGACGAACGCGTCAGCCTTATCCACTCCTCTCGCGTGATCGCGGACGGCGCGCGCGGCTTCCGTTGCGAAGCCTTTGCCCCAGTATTCAGGATCGAGGCGTTATCCAATCTCCAGCTCCTCGACATCATCGACCAGCTGGAGAAAGAATCCGCAATACCCAACCAAGCGCTTGCCTGGGTGGACGACGACCGCGAACTGTGATGGTTTGCCGAGCCGTTCCGTCAGGAGCAGGCGCTTGAGAAATGCCTCTGCCTGTTCGCGATTAAAGAGCGAGCCGCTCGATATCAGTCTCTCTGAATTTCCTGAGGATCAGCCGCGGGTTTTCCAGTCCCTTCAAAGTCCAATGCACACGCACGTTGCGGGTCCGTCCAGCGGGTATCCATTCGCCGCACCCTGCGGACGCAAGCGCGTCGGCATCAGCACTGTTTCGGGTACGCATTTAGCGGAGTCGGCCATACTTTTTCAGCTCTTCCCGAAGCTCGTCGTGAGGAAGAGCGTCGACGTGGTGGCCGTTGCGACCCGTCATGCTTTGATTATCAACCAGCGCATTCACGATCGCTTCCTCGACGGATTGGACGGTCGCGACGAAGAGAGGATCCATTCGGTCGTTAGGCACAGTCTGCACTGAATGCGTCGGCTGAGCGGGATCGGCCGCGTGCGGATTGGCGGTCGAGAAAGCAATGAACAGATCGCCGGAGCCATTCCCGGAAACGCTGCCGGTGCGCGCTAAACCCATGCTGGCGCGGCGCGCCAGACGCTTCAACTGATTCGGCAAGAGGGGCGCGTCCGTCGCGATGACGATAATGATCGACCCGGTGTCCTGGCTGTAAACGGCATTCTCAGGGATCTCCTTCCCGATCGGCACACCGGCAATCATCAGGTCTCGGCGCCGTCCGCAGTTCGCCTGAACAAAGGCGGCCACGGTATAAGACGGAGCCGCCGGTGCACTCTTGTCTGTCATCTTCACCACGCGCGAGGCGGTGCCGTTTCCTCCTTTGAATTCATAGCAAACCATTCCTGTGCCACCGCCCACGCTTCCCTCCGCGACTGGACCACTCTTCGCGGTGTCGAGCGCGTGCACGACGTCTTCCGCTTTCACATGAAAGCCATTGATGTCGTTCAGATAACCGTCCCAGGTTTCGGCGACGACCGGAAGACTCCACGAAAATCCGGTGGGATCCGGCGGGCCATGCGCGACACGCCACGCGATGACAGCGTCGCGCGCAATTCCGACGCTGTGCGTATTCGTGATTACCACGGGACCTTCTAAAAACCCGCTTTCATCGACCCATGCTGTGCCGGTCATCTCGCCGTTTCCGTTCAAGCTGAAGTAACCGGCGTACACCGGATCATCGAAGGACTCCTGACCACGCGGGAGAATGGCGGTAACGCCGGTGCGGACCGAGCCTTTTCTGGCCTCGTTGTGGTCTTCGCCGCTGATCAGCGTCGTATATCCTACTTCCACCCCTCCGACATCCGTGATCGCATTCAACTTGCCTGGAGTGCCATCGAACGGCACGCCGAGATCACGCGCACGGACCGTCTGCGTTTTCGGCGGCGCTGGAATCGGCTCGCGCGCCATCACCGTCTGAACGAGTAAGAGTGCGAGGAAAGATGCCGCGAAAGTGTGTGATTTCATGAAGCTGCGCCGGGCATACTTCTGCATGACCTGCTCGATGTAAATGCCGCAAGTTTCGGCGAACACCGCGTTTAAGTGCGGAAGGCGTGCTCTTTGCAGACGCGGCGGTCTTTTCTGTTTTGGCACGCACCGGCGTCGCATTAGATTGGCCCGTGGCTTACCAGGTTTTCGCGCGCAAATACCGGCCGCAGACGTTTGACGATCTTGTCGGGCAGGCGCATGTGACGCGCACGCTCAAGAATGCCGTCGAGCAGAACCGGCTCGCGCATGCTTACCTCTTTGTCGGCCCGCGCGGCATCGGGAAAACATCGACTGCCCGCATCCTGGCGAAAGCGCTCAACTGTATCCATGGCCCGACGGTGTCGCCCTGCGGCGTCTGCGACTCGTGCAAGGAAATCACCGGCGGCAACAGCCTCGACGTGCTCGAAATCGATGGGGCGAGCAACAACGGCGTGGAGCAGGTGCGCGAGCTGCGCGAGAATGTGCGCTACGCTCCAAGTAAAGGGCATTTCAAAATCTACATCATCGACGAAGTGCATATGCTCACTTCGGCCGCTTTTAACGCGCTCCTAAAGACGCTTGAGGAGCCGCCGCCCCACGTTAAATTTATTTTCGCCACGACCGAGCCGCAGAAGGTCTTGCCCACAATCCTGAGCCGCTGCCAGCGCTTCGATCTCCATCGCATCCCGGCCAATCTCATTGCTGGTCATCTGCAATTCATCGCAACCCAGGAGCGCGTGACGCTCGAGCCGGCGGCGGCCCACGCGATCGCGAAAGGCGCCGATGGTGGCTTGCGCGATGCCGAGTCGATGCTCGACCAGCTCGTCGCGTTCTGCGGTGAAAAAATCGCGGAGCAGGATGTGCTGAATGTGTTCGGGTTCACGAGCGAACAAACCGTCGCGAGTTTTACGGATCAGATACTGCGCGGCTCGACCGCGGACGCGCTCGAGCTGCTGCAGAGCGAGGCTGCTAAAGGCAAAGACATGATGAAACTCATGTCGGACCTGATCGCTTATTTGCGCGATCTGCTCGTTTTTAAGGTCAAGCCGGAGGCGGTGGCGGACGACTTCAATCCAGAACTGCAAACCGCGCTGGAGGCGCAGTCCGCCCTGATCGAAACGGATCGGCTGCTGGAGCTGATCGATCAATTCGCGGGCGCCGAGGGCCGGATGAAATGGGCGCCTAACAAGCGATTGCATTTCGAGGTGGCGGTGATCAAGGCGATTCAGACGCTCGATCAGGTGACGCTCGATGAGGTGATCGAAAACCTCTCCGCGTTGCGCGACAGCAAACCACAAGCGGAGTCAAAAACCCCAAAGCCGCTTACACCTCCGCCGTCGAAAGCGACTCCGCTACCGGCGAAAACCCCCGCGCCACGCGCAGCCGAGAAGCCAGCTGCTGAAGAACGCGACGCGTCCAACTCCGGAGCTGCGCCTGCACCAGCTCCGGCTCCGGCCGCGGAAGCTGATGCTCCGCTGGACGTCCACGAGCTCTGGGACAAAGCCGTCGATCAGATCCGGGCGCGCCGGCCCTTGATCAAAGGCTGGATCGATTCAGCGAAAGTTTTGGGGCAGGAAGGCCGCTCGTTTCTCCTTGGCTGGCCGCCGGAACAGAAGACCGCGATGGAATCCATCCGCATGCCGCGAAACCGGGAGTTTCTCGAGTCAGTCTTGAAGGAGATCAGCGGGCGCGATTGGGACCTGAAATTCAGCTTGAACGAAGGTTTGGTGATCGAAACGCCAAAAGACGAGAATTTCTCGAGCACGCTGCGGAAACAGAAGCCAGTAGAGACGACGGCGAAGTTCCAGGATGATCCGTTGATCCGCGAGGCACTCGAAATATTTAAAGGCGAAATCAAACCCGTGACGGAGTGATCCAATTATGAATCTAAACAAGTTGATGAAACAGGCTCAGAAGATGCAGGAACAAATGGCTAAAACGCAAGCTGAGCTGGAGGATAAAACCGTGGAGGTGCAAGCGGCAGGCGGGAAAGTGACAGTGGTGGCAAACGGAGCGGGCGACGTCGTTTCGCTGAAGATCGCGAAGGAGATTGTTGACCCGGAGGACGTGGAGTTTTTGGAGGAGGCTGTGCTCAGCGGGGTGAAGCAAGCGGTAGAGCAAGGCAAGGCGCTCGCGCAGGACGAGATGTCGAAAATCACCGGCGGCTTGGGAGTGGCCGGATTGGGGTTGTAAGAGCGGCCTGGCCTTGGTGTCACACCTCCGACGTCCGCGAAAAGAAGCCAGCAATTGTTC
>JACCTI010000298.1 GCA_013812515.1 Chthoniobacterales bacterium | reverse complement strand
GTGATGCGGGGCACATTCTTCTCTCGAAGCACGTGGCCGATGATCTGGAGCCTTATGCGCGCTGGCACGGCCACCTGCACGAGCTGGGCGAGCATGAGGTGAAACACGGGCGCAAGATTTCGCTTGTGAATTTCTACACAAACGAAGTCGGCAACCCCGAGGTGCCGAAGATAATCAGAAACGCGCGTGCGGTACCGGCAGGCACGAGGCGCTCGTTGGCAGCGCGCACGGCTGCGCTGCTGGCGCTAGGTGCGCTCGCGCTTCTCGCTCTAATTCTCTGGGGTGAATTCGGCTGGGGAGAACGGGGCGGGGCACGGGCCCCAGCTGCTCCGGAAAAAAGCATCGCCGTTCTTCCTTTCCAGAATATGAGCGAGGAAAAAGAGAATGCTTTCTTTTCCGATGGAATTCAGGACGACGTCCTCACCAGCCTGGCGAAGATCCACGATTTGAAAGTGATCAGCCGCACCAGCGTGATGGCATACCGCGACACCGCCGGACGCAATCTGCGAGAAATCGGTCGGGCCCTCGGGGTTGTAAATATTCTGGAAGGAAGCGTGCGTCGAATCGCCGACCGCGTGCTCATCCACGTCCGCTTGACCGATTCGCGGAACGCGCGGCAAATCTGGGCCGAGCGCTACGATCGCACGCTGGCTGATTCTTTAACCCTCCAAGGCGAGTGCGCCACCGAAATCGCCACGGCTTTGCGCGCGCGGCTTTCACCCGAGGAAAAAGCGAGCATCGAAACGAAGCCCACCATGAATGCGGAAGCTTACGATGCATATCTCCGGGGGCTGGCTTTTGAGGCGCGCAATTACTCCGCCGGCGCTCTGGAGAAAATGACGGGCTATTACCGGAGAGCGGTCGAGCTCGACCCAAATTTCGCTCAAGCCTGGGCCAGACTTTCTCGTGCCGACGCCCGGATGTATTTTAGCGGGAACGACAAGAGCTTTGCGCGCCGCGATGCAGCGGAACGAGCCTTGAATGCTTCGCAACGCCTCCAACCCGGATCGCCGGAGACGATGCTGGCGCAGGCCTATTACCAATACTGGGTGCTACGGGATTACGAGCTTGCCCGCGCGACTTTCGGCCGTGTTCAAAAGGTCTTGCCTGGCACCAGCGAAATCCCTTCTGCGCTCGCCAGGATAGCTCGACGGCAGGGACGGTGGGATGAAAGCACCGCCCACTGGAGGCAAGCGCTTGCGGTCGACCCGCGCAATAGTGAATGGCTCACAGACGCGGCCTGGACTTATTCCATGCTCCGGCAATACGAACCCGCGCTGGAAATGTACAACGAAGCGCTGGAGCTTCTTCCGAACGATCCCGACCTGATCGCGTCGATCGCACAAATTTATCAGGCTGAGGGCAACCTTGAACAAGCCGGAAAGTCCCTCGCCGGAGTGAACGCCTACAGTCCTTCTGCCGCGGCCTTCATCATAAAGATCATCCAGTTATTCCTGGAGCGGCGTTACGACGAAGCCATGCAATTGCTCGAACTCCGACTCACGGAACCGCCCGCCGATATGTCTGATTTCGAAAGGGGCTATGATCAACAGTTGCTGGCTTTCGCCCAGGAGTTTGCCGGAGACACCGCAAGCGCGAAAGCTACTGCTCGTCAGGCGCGGCAAAGCCTCGAAACGGTTTGCAGGAAAGAACCAGACAACGCGAATTCCGCTGCAACGCTTTCCAGGGCTCTTGCCCTGCTTGGCGAGAAGGAAGCGGCGCTGAAGGAAGCGGAGCGTGCCATGACGCTGCGGCCCAGCGCAAACGACGCGGTGATGGGCCCTGCTTACGAGGAAAATTCAGCGATCGTCCAAGCCAGGGTCGGTGAGACCAGCCAGGCTATTTCGACGCTGCAACATCTCCTGGAAATTCCTTACAACAGTTTCCTCTACGGCAACGCGGCACTTACCCCGGCGCTCTTGCGCCTGGACCCGACATGGGATCCCTTGCGGGCCGATCCCCGTTTCCAAAAACTCTGCGAAGAGATAAACCCGTAAATTGCGACTCCTCCGCGGAATCGTTATCGGGACCTCATGCAGTGTTCAGCGACAAAAACATGGCCCCTGAAGAAGACCAGCGTGCATCGCGCTGAGGCCAAGCGCTGAATATCCGACGAATGCCGGGAAGAGAATTTCTGAGGAGAAGTGACACGGGCCGGCAGCTTCTTTGCCGGGCTACAGCGGGCTGGTTGCAAACTTCAGCG
>JACCTI010000289.1 GCA_013812515.1 Chthoniobacterales bacterium | reverse complement strand
CGATTGTATCTTCTAACTCTCGGGCCTGTGTGTTGAGGGCTTCGAGTTCTTCGTTGAGCATTCCGAACTGACTCTTGAAGTCCTCGTCGCTGACCTCTTCGCCAGGAGCAACGCCAACGTAGCGGCCGGGATTAAGGGACCAGCCTTGCGCTTCAATCTCGCTAATCGTCGCGGCCTTACATAGGCCAGCGACATCGCGATATTGAAGCGAGTTGAGAGTCTTTGGTTGAGAGTTGAGAGACGAAGCAAAAACTTCCGCCAGCTTCGCTCGCGCCTCGTCGCCGCCGAGGGTGAAGTCGGGCGCTTCGCCGCGGTAAAGGCGGACGACGTTGGCGAGGAAGCCGATCTGCGCGGGCGGCCAGTCGCGGTGCGCGCGGTCGATCTGCCGGTAGATGTGCCGGGCGTCGAGGAAGAGCACGGTATCGGCGCGGTCCGAGCCGGACTGGCGATTTGTGCCCGCTTTTCCCCGATCCAAAAACCAGAGGGTGCAGGGAAGGGTGACGGTGTAGAAGAGGTTCGGCCCGACAGCGACCATGACATCGACGCTGCGGGCCTCGATGAGCTGGCAGCGAATCTCCTGCTCGGAGGCGCGGGCGTCGGAGGCGGAATTGGCCATGACGAAGTCGGCGCGGCCTTTCTTGCCTAACGAGGAATAGAAGAGCTGAATCCAGAGGTAGTTGGCGTTGTCGGTGCGTGGAAGACCGAATGGGAACCGGCGTCCTTCGCCGACATCGCCTTCGAGTCGCTCCTTATCGACGGCATTGACATTGAAGGGCGGATTCGCGAGGACGAAGTCGAAGCGCCCGGTGCTTTCGTGCGGATCGTCGTAGTAGCTGATGGCTTCGCGCACGTCGCCTTCGAGTCCGTGCATCGCGAGATTCATGCGCGACAATGCGACTGTGCTCCCGACCTTTTCGTTTCCGTGGATGGAAAGCTCGGATGATGGATTTTTCTTATGCTCAGCCACGAAGCGCGCGCTTTGCACGAACATACCGCCCGAACCGGAAGCAGGATCGAAGACGCTGCCGTGATAGGGCTCCAGCACTTCCACGATGAAACGAACAATGCTGGCGGGCGTGTAGAACTCGCCGCCTTTCGAGCCTTCGGTCCGCGCGAACTCGCCGAGGAAGTATTCGTAGATTCTGCCGAACGCGTCGTAGTCTACGCCGGCGGGAATCTCCGAGACACGCTTGAGCAACTGTTTCAGCAACGTGCTCGAAAACAGCTCGTAGGTCTTCGGCAGAACTCCGGCGAGCTGTGGATTGTCGCGCTCGATCGCGCGCATCGCGTCGTTCAGCCTGGACCCGACGTTCGCGCCTTCAGGCAATGCGAGCAGGAAATCGAAACGAGCATCGGTCGCGAGGAAGAGGATGCCTTCAGCGTGATAGGCAGCGGGATCTTCGAGACGCGATCCGCGGCGGCTTCCCGTCGCTTGCTTTTCGAGCGCTGCTCGCTGCTTCGCAAATCGGACTTCTACGAAGCGAAGGAAGATCAGGCCGAGGACAGGACCGGAGTATTGCTGCGCGTTCAGGCCGGAGTTCGCGCGAAGTTGATCCGCGGCCTGCCAGAGACGCTTTTCGAGTTCGTTGTTCGCGTGGTCTTTCTCCGACGGGGCGATCCATTGCACCGGGCGAGCGTAGTCAAAGCACGCGCGAGACGCCACTGCCGAACGGTGCCAGCCGATAAATGGTGGTGCAAGACAGGGAGGGCAGCCGGTCCGTAATCCCTCGGGTTTTCGCTGCATGATGGCGTGCGAACGCGCGCCAGGCGCTGCACGCAAGCGGAGTGAGATAAATGATCATCACGGCTGAGCAAAGTCGCCGGGTCAGTGCCAAAACGCGCGCGCGTTGAAGTCTGCGGCGACCACTCTGGGACTGCTCGTTGAACGTATGAGATGGGACGATAAATAGCGGAAGCCGCGACTTGTAAGTGTCGATCCTTGCTTGGAGATTCTGGGCTCAAAATCTATGTTCAAACCCTTCCCCCTCTTCCGGTTTCGCTCTCATCGGAGCATGGCCTTTGCAGCCCTCGCCTGCGCGTTTCCAGCCGGCCACCTTCTGCACGCCGCTAACTCACCGACTCCGCGTCAGGAAACCAAACCTGCGGACAACCCCCTTCTGAGCGAGAGCACCTTGCCGTATCAGATGCCGCCGTTTGACAAGATAAAGAGCGAGCATTTCTCCCCCGCATACGGTGTGGCGCTCGCGGAGCACCTGGAAGAAGTCGAAGCCATCGCGGAGAGCAAGGAGGAGCCGACGTTCGAGAACACGATCCTCGCGCTGGAAAAATCCGGGGTGACGTTGACCCGCGTGGGCAACATCTTTTCGAATCTCGCGGGCGCGCACACGAACCCAGTGCTGCAAAAAACCGAAAGCGAAATGGCTCCGAAGCTCGCGGCGCACGAAGACGCGATTCGTCTGAACACCGCGCTCTTCGCGCGCATCCAGAAGCTCTACGATCAGCGCGCGCAGTTGGGTCTTGATGCTGAGTCAGCGTACCTCCTCGAGCGTTACTACAAGGATTTTGTCCGCGCCGGCGCGAAGCTTTCCGAGCCCGACAAGGAAAAGCTCAAAAAGATGAATGCGGAGCTTGCCAGTTTGCAGACGAAGTTCAGTCAAGACGTCCTGAAGGAGAAAAACGCGGCCGGCGTTTTGGTGAACGGGAAAGCGGAACTCGCCGGCATGTCGGAGAACGACATCGCTGCCGCGGCCAGTGCCGCGAAAGCGGACAAGAAGGAAGGCAAGTTTCTGATCGCGCTCCAGAACACGAGCGGGCAGCCGGCTTTATCGTCGCTGCAAAATCGCGCACTGCGCGAGCGGATCATGAAAGCATCGCTCGCCCGCAATAGTCACGGCGGAGAGTTCGATACGCGTGAGACGGTGCTGAAGATAGCGCGTCTTCGGGCGGAGCAGGCGGCGCTGCTCGGTTATGCGAATCACGCGACATACCAGTTGGAAGATCAGACCGCGCGAAACATCGAGACCGTGAACAAGCTCCTTGGCGAGCTCGCGCCCCCGGCCGTCGCGAACGCTCATAAGGAAGCAGCCGACATCCAGGCCGTAATCGATCGGGAAAACGGCAACTTCAAACTCGGGTCGTGGGACTGGAGCTTGTATGCGGAGAAGGTTTTGAAAGAGCGGTATGCCTTCGATGAGTCCGAGCTGAAGCCGTATCTCGAGATCAACCACGTGCAGCAGGACGGCGTCTTCTTCGCCGCCGGCCAGGTCTACGGGCTCACGTTTAAGGAACGAAAGGACCTGCCCGTTTATCAGGAAGATGTAACCGTCTTCGAAGTCTACGACGCTGATGGGCAGCCGCTCGCGCTCTTCCTCTCAGACATGTATGCGCGGCCTTCGAAGCGCGGCGGCGCCTGGATGAACGAGTATGTCTCGCAGAGTGATCTGTTCGCGAACAAGCCGGTTGTCGCCAACCATCTTAACATTCCGAAGCCGCCCGCCGGTGAGCCAACCCTGCTCACCTTCGATGAGGTGATTACCATGTTTCATGAATTCGGGCACG
Source organism: Chthoniobacterales bacterium (assembly GCA_013812515.1). Taxonomy (GTDB): domain Bacteria; phylum Verrucomicrobiota; class Verrucomicrobiia; order Chthoniobacterales; family UBA10450; genus JACCTI01. Next base: position 1,046 of record JACCTI010000289.1, on the reverse strand, counting down.
CGCTCCACGGGATGTTTTCACATGTGAGATATCCGCGCTTCAGCGGGACGAATGTGCCGCGTGACTTCGTGGAGTTCCCTTCGCAAGTGAATGAGATGTGGGCCGTTTGGCCGCAAGTGCTGAAGAATTACGCGAAGCATTATCAGACGGGCGAACCGATGCCACAGGAGTTGCTCGATAAGATGCTTGCCTCCCGGAAATTCGATCAGGGCTTCAAGACGACGGAGTATCTGGCTGCGACCCTGCTCGATCAGGCATGGCATCAACTCAAGCCGAACGAGATTCCGACGGACGTGCTCGCCTTCGAGGCCGAAGCGCTGAAGAAGGCAGGAGTTGATTTCCCGGCCGTGCCGCCACGTTATCGCACAGCCTATTTCTCGCATGCCTTTGCGGGTGGCTACTCGGCCGGCTACTACAGCTACATTTGGAGCGAAGTGCTCGATGCCGATACCGTGCAATGGATCAAGCAGCATGGTGGAATGACGCGCGAAAACGGTGATCGTTTCCGCCAGACCCTTCTGTCGCGTGGCGGGAGCGAAGACCCGTTGCAGCAGTTTAAGAACTTCACGGGCGGCGAACCGAATATCGCGCCTTTGCTCGACCGCCGAGGCTTGACTGGCGACGCTAAGCCAGCAAGCGCTCCACAGGATATTCCGCCGGAGAAGCCGAAGAGTTAACGGAGAGCAACGCCGATGCACACTCTTGTCTGGTGGGCGGTGGTGCTCGTCATCTTGTGGGTGGTTGCGCGCGTGTTTCTTGCGGTGACGAGTTTCGTGCTGCACGTGCTTCTCGTGATCGCGGGGATCATGTTAGTCGTTTGGCTTGTGCAGAGGTTTGCCGCTTAGACGAACGCAGGCGGCCACAAACGCGTGCTGATCTTTCACGATCCTCGTTGCGCTGAATACTCGCGGCCCGGTCATCCGGAGCGGCCGCAACGGATAACCACCACCGTTCCATTGCTGCAGACGCGCCATCCCGATTGGATGTGGCAAACGCCCGCACCGGCCGCGCCGGAAATGTTGCTCCGCGCGCACTCCACCGAACAC
>JACCTI010000209.1 GCA_013812515.1 Chthoniobacterales bacterium | reverse complement strand
TGTGTACGAGACAACGACAGCGGCTCCTGGTACATGGGAACTCGAAAGCTGGATCACCTGGCGGACGGACAAGGATGAAGATCGCGATTTCGAGCAACTCGACTTCCGGCACGAAATCGAATTCGGCCTCACCGATCGATTGCAAATGGCGATCTATTTCGCCGACTGGACCTATCGCGCTGGCAGATCGGTCGAGAATGATGGCACTGTTTATACCGGCTCGGCGGTTGAGCTGATTTACAATCTGACGAACCCCGGAACGCACGTGCTCGGCTCCGCGCTTTATGGCGAATTAAAGATCGGCGAAGAACTCGTGGGGTTTGAGGGTAAGGTTCTCCTTCAGAAAAATCTCGGCCGTTTTGTTCTGGGCTACAACGCTTCGCTCGAAGCGGAGTGGGAAGGTGAAGGTCTCGAGGAACGCACTGGAGAGTTTCAGCAGACTTTCGGCGTTAGTTACGAAGTGACACCGCGCTTACTGATCGGTGCAGAGTTCCTGCACGAGATCGCGTTCCCGGAATGGGAGGAAGCGGAGGAGAGCGTTGTCTACGCCGGTCCGAACGTCTCCTTACGCGCCGGTAATTGGTGGGCGACGACCACGGCCTTGGCGCAGCTCACGGAGTCGGTCGGCGAGCCTGACTTCCAACTACGAACGATCGTCGGCTATTCGTTTTAATGACGAGCAAGGCCGCCATTCTCCTCTCATCTATTTCCGTCCTCGCATTTGCTGGCTGCGAATCCGTTCCTTCGCCAATCGCGCCCCCTGTAACGGCCGCGATGGCGAAATCCACAGGCCGGCAGCAGGTCGATCTCGCCTGGCTAAACAGCGGACGCTCGGCGTTTGTGAGTCGTTGTGCCGAGTGCCATGCTTTGCCGGCCTTGAACGAGCATACTCGCGCGCAGTGGCCCGTCATTGTGGCGCAGATGGCGAAACGCTCCGGACTCGGGCCAGAGCAGCGGGAAAACGTCCTGGCTTACATTCTTGCCGCTCGCGGGCTATGACACATTTGCCATAGATCCCTCAGACTCATGCGCCGTGGTCCGCTTTCTCGGTGGCGGATACAATTCTCGTTCCCATTACGCGTGGGAAGTTGAGGAGATTCGACGTTACAACCAGGTGCTCGCAAAGCGGGCGATTTGTAGCCGGGCGCTGATTGGGTTCGAAGCTAGACTGATGGTCGTTTCAAAGCGAAATCGAAAAAAGCGCGATTACTTGTAGAGGCGTTTGTGTCAAACGCCTGGCGCGGATGTCGCTACGCTCTGCGCCCGGTGCTTGACAGAAGCACCGCTACAACTCGGGACGTTGGCAACTCGGCTTTTGTGATCACCTGCGACTTGCTTCGGATGACATCCGGAGCAGCCTCAGTTCTTGTCCACGCTGTATTTCCCCGGGCCGACGAAGAGCAGGCCAAGGAGGATCAAGGCGAGCTCAACCGCGGCAAGATTTCCACGCCATGTGCCTCCTTCCAACGCGCCGAGCAGATGGACGAATGTGATCGCGAAGACGAGCAACACGCCTGGCCGGAAGAATAGTCCGAAGATCATCAACGCTCCCCCGAGACACCCGAAGAGCGCGCCGATGAAGCCCCAGATTTGATAGTGCGAATGCAAACCGAGGCTCCTGATTGCGCTGCCAAAATTTGCCCAGCGCGCGGGGCCTGAGAGCAGGACCGGGCCGGTGAGAATGATGAAAAGCACGCCGAGACTCACTCGCATGATGAGGAGCCCGGTCTCTCGATACTTTGCCAGAAAAACCATGCGCATGCGCGGGAGGCTGAAGTGATCGAGTGCGGATTGCAAATCCGCTTCACATTAATCCTGCACTTGCACCGGCAGGGGAATGCATGTGCAAGTGAAAGTGCAGGGTTAAAGATTTCATGAGGCAGATCACAAAAGCAGTTCTGCTCGCAGCAGGTCGCGGCACGCGCATGCGGGAGCTGACGAATGATCTGCCGAAGCCGATGTTGCAAGTGCAGGGCCGGCCGATCCTGCAGCACATCATTGAAGGCCTGCGACCCGCCGGCATTCGCGATGTGCTGCTGGTCGTCGGCTGGCGGGCCGACATTGTGCGCGATTTTTTCGGGAACGGTGCGCAATTCGATCTCCGCATTGAGTATGCGACGCAGCTGGTGCAGGACGGAACCGGCAAAGTCGTGGAGCTGGCACGGGAATTCTGCGGCCACGAACCGTTTCTCCTTAGCTATGGCGACATTCTGATCGAATTCTCGAATTACGCTCGCCTCGCTTTACCCGGCGACGATGTGGACGCAATCATCAGCGTCAAGCGCAACGAGGATGTGAGCAAAGGCGGCGCCGTTTTCGTCGACGGTAGTTTCAACATGACCGATCTGCGTGAGAAGCAGCAGCCGGGCGAACCGACGAGCCCCTGGTACAACGCCGGCGTTTACATGTTCCGCCGGAGCATTTTCGACTATACGGCGCGGCTGCAGCGTTCGCCGCGCGGAGAGTTCGAGCTCACGGACGCGATTCGCGGTCTCGCGCTTTCCGGTAAGCGCGTGCAGGCGCTCGAGTTGGCCGGCGATTGGGCGGACGTGCGCGACCCGGAAATCCTCAAGGAGTTAAACTCTCCCTCGTAGCCGCGGTCTATGACCGTCGCCTTATAGAAATCGGGCGGTCGCAGACCGCCGCTACAGAAAGAGCTCAGGGAGCCTGCTCGATCGAGTCGGGCTCGTTCGTTTCGTCCTCGATCTCTTCTTCGATTTCGCGTCTCCAGGCTTTCGAAAGCCATGGGCGCACAAAGCCGTAAAGCAAGTAGCTCAGGAAAAGAATCGCCGGCATCCACTCATAATTCAGCACGGTGAAGATCAAGAGGACGCTGATGACGAGAAAACGCGGCACGGATCGCGTCGTGCGCCAGTTCACTCCTTTGAAACTCGGATAACTGAACCGGCTAAACATCATGAACGAAAGGAAAAGCATCAGAGGTGGGAGCACCCACTTCCATCGTCCGATATCGTGATCCCGTTCGCCGAACCACCAGAGCATGAAGAGAGTGATAGAAGCAATCAGCCCCGCCGCGGCCGGAATGGGGAAGCCGCGGAAGTTTTTGTCTGGTCCACCAGGATAACCGTTTGCCGCGACGCAATTGAAGCGCGCCAGGCGTAACGCTCCGCAAAGCAGATAGACGAACGCCACCACCCAGCCGACGCGCGGAAAGTCGACGAGCACGATGCGATAGACCATCAGCGCCGGGGCAAGGCCAAACGACACCGTGTCCGCTAATGAATCGAACTCGCGGCCGAATGGACTGTCTTGACCACCGAGACGCGCCAGGCGTCCATCGAGCAGATCGAAAATGCAGGCCCCAAGGATGTACCAGATCGCAGTATAAAAAAGCAGCGCCGCGGCGTCCGCGTCGGTGCTCTGGAGCAGGGCGCCTTGGACGATCTTGAGCGTGGCGGCGAACCCGCAGAAGAGGTTGCCCGCCGTCATCAGGTTCGGCAGCAGATAGATCTTAGGGTTCTGCTCACTCATCTCTCAGGGGAGCCGCGCGATGATGCTCGAGCCGCCGGAGACGCGCTCGCCTAGCTTCACCAGCACCGTCGCTTCGAGCGGCAAGTATACTTCGGTCCGCGAACCGAAGCGAATCATGCCGAAGCGTTCCCCTTTCTGCAAAGTGTCACCAACCTTTGACCACCCCACAATGCGCCGCGCAATCGCACCGGTGAGTTGCTTCACGACAAGCGTGGCGCGCGGATTCTCGAAAGCCCACGTCATGGATTCGTTCTTCCCGGAGCAATCAGGGCTGCGCGCGTCGAGGCAAAGACCTCTGCGATGTTGGCGGTAAATGATCCTGCCGGCGACCGGCGCCCGGTTCGTGTGGACATCGAAAACGGAGAGGAATATACCAATGCGCTTCATTGGCGCCTTCACCACCTCGGTCTCTTCAATCTCCATGATGTCGGCGACGACACCGTCCGCAGCGGCAACCACCAAATCTGGATCGCCGGGTGTCACGCGGTCCGGGTCGCGAAAGAAAGCGAAGGTGTAGAGGATGAGCGCGAGGAAAAGGAGCGAGAGCCAGAGAGTGACGAGCGACGAAAGCATCGCCAGGATCAGGAGAATGGCAAAAATCCAGCGGCCTTCGTATAGAGTCTGCCTGCGCATCATACTGTCTAAATTCGAGTTCGGACCTGAGACGGTCAAGCGTGCTCTGAATCACCAGGCGAGCCAATTTGCTGACCAGAACTCTGCGACCCCAATATCATGGGCTCTCTGGTGCTCTGCTCACCAGTGGTGGGGGTGAGGTCTTTTCCGAGTGCGAGAAAATGATTGTTCAGAAGCAGGTTCTCACCTAAATTCTGGCCCGGCGATTCCACTGCCGTTTTATGCTCGAAACACAGGACGAAATTACCCTCGGAAAATCTACCCGCGACGCAGCCACGGGCATTGCGCAATCGCAAAAGTACGACGCCGCACAAATCGACAAACTCGAAGGTCTCGAAGCCGTCCGGAAACGTCCCGGAATGTATATCGGTGACCCCGATGAACGTGGGCTGCACCATTGCGTTTTTGAGGTGCTCGATAACTCGATCGACGAGCATCTGGCTGGTCACTGCAGCAAAATCGAGGTCGTCGTTCATGTCGATGGCTCCGTCTCGATTCGTGACAACGGCCGCGGCATTCCGGTAGACATGCATCCGAAGTTTAAGATGCCGGCCGTCGAGCTTGTGCTCACGAATCTGCATGCGGGCGGAAAGTTCGGCCAGGGCGCTTACAAATACTCGGGCGGCTTGCACGGCGTCGGGGCGAAGTGCGTGAACGCGCTTTCGGATTGGTTCAAAGTGGAGGTTTCGCGTGACGGCAAGGTCTACCACATGGGGTTCGAGCGCGGGAAGACGACGCAGAAGCTTGAGGTTATAGGGGAGCTGAAGAACAAGAGAACGACCGGCACGCTCATCACTTTCCTGCCCGATCCGACGATCTTCACCATCACGACGGAGTTTAAGTTCGACCGTCTCGCGAGCCGCCTGCGCGAGCTCGCGTTTTTGAATCCTGGTCTTGAAATCTCTCTCTCTGATGAACGTGAGGAAACAGCGAAGAAGGAAACTTTCCTGTACAAGCACGGGATCGAGGAGTTCGTCCGTCAGCTCGGCGAGAACAAGCAGGTTATTCACCCGAAGCCGGTGATCCTTTCGCGCCAGCGCGACGAAGTTTTCGTCGATGTCGTTCTTCAGTATAACGACAGCTACAACGACCAGATCCTTTGCTTCGCGAATTCGATTTCAAATCCGGACGGCGGCACGCACCTGACAGGTTTCCGGAGCGCTTTGACCAAAGCGGTCAATCAATACGCGAAGGCGAACGGCCTCACGAAAGAGAAAGACCCCGCGATTTCCGGCGACGACACCCGCGAAGGACTCACGTGCGTCCTCAGCATCAAGCTGCCGAACCCGCGCTTCGAGTCGCAGACCAAGGTGAAGCTCGTGAACACCGAGATTGACGGGATTGTGAACTCCGTCGTTTACGAAGGCTTGATGACGTTCTTGGATCAGAACCCTCCAGTTGCGAAGCGAATCTTCGAGAAAGTGCTGACTGCCGCCCGGGCGCGGGAAGCGGCACGAAAAGCACGCGAGACGATTCGCAAAGGTGCCCTCACTGGTGGTGGATTGCCGGGCAAACTCGCAGATTGTTCTGAGCGAGATCCCGACCTGACGGAGTTGTATATCGTCGAGGGCGACTCGGCCGGTGGTTCCGCGAAGCAAGGACGCGACCGCCGTTATCAGGCGATTCTCCCGATTCGCGGGAAGCTGATCAACGTGGAGAAGGCTCGTCTCGATCAGGCGCTGAAAAACACCGAGATCCAGTCGATGATCACGGCGATCGGAACAGGCATTGGCAAACCGAAAGAGGACGGGAAGGATGGCGGCAAGGAGGAAGGGACCTTCGACATCACAAAGCTCCGCTATGGCCGCATCATCATCATGACGGACGCGGACGTCGACGGATCGCACATTCGCGTTCTGCTCCTGACCTTTTTCTATCGGCAGATGACCGAGCTCGTGCGGGCGGGGAAAATTTACATCGCGCAACCGCCGCTCTATCAAATTAAGCGCAAGAAGCGCGAGGAGTACGTGGATGACGACGTGCAGCTGAACAAGATCCTGATCTCGTTAGGCGCGGAGGATGTCCGGCTGAAGAATCTGGCGGACGGCAAGGAGGTCAGTGCCGCGCAATTGAAAGACATTCTCGAGTCCCTCGAGAAGCTGGCCAAGCTGAGCGAGTCTGTGCGGCGCCACGGAAGCGACTTCGAAACGTTCCTGGAGCAACGCGATCAGAAGACGGGCAAACTGCCGAACTATCTTGTAAAGGTCCGCGAAGGAAACGACGAGAGCGTTCGCTACTTCCACGACGAGCAAGAGGTGCGGCACTTTCATGAAGAGAATCTCGATCTGAATCTCTTCGACGTGGAGATGGGCCAGGAGTTGTTACCGCTCGTTCCGGTAACTGCGAAGACGAACGGCGGCGTTCGGCGGCGCGCCAAGAAGGTCGAGCTGCACGAGGCCACAACGATCCAGAAGCTGATGAGCGAGCTGGCGCGCAAGGGATTGAAAGTGGACCACTACGCCGCGAGCGATCACCCGATTTTTGAGTTAATCGAAGGCGACGGCGAAAAGGCAATTGTGCATCCGCTTTTCTCGATCCCCGAGATCCACCAGAAGATTGTCGAGATCGGCCGGCGCGGGGTTCAGATCAAGCGCTTCAAAGGGTTGGGCGAGATGAACGCGAAAGAGCTGTTCAACACCACGATGGATCCGAACAAACGCAAACTCCTCCAGGTCGATTTGAACGACAACAATGCGGTCGAAGCGGATCAGATGTTCACGCGCCTGATGGGCGACGTGGTCGAGCCGCGACGTCAATACATCGAGGACAACGCGCTCAATGTGCGCAACCTCGACGTCTAAATAGGAAAGCCAGCTGATCAGCTGGCTTTCGGGGACTGCGTTACGTCTCGTTAGGCCGCAACGAACTCGAGCGAGCCGTTCCGCTGATCCACGCGGATTGTCTGGCCCTCGCGGAACTTGCCTTCCAGAAGGTCGATGCTGAGCGGATCAAGAATCTGTCGCTGGATCGCCCGCTTCAAAGGCCGCGCTCCGTAGGCGGGGTCGTAGCCCTCACGCGCGATGAACGCCTTCGCGTCTTCCGAGAGTTCGAGCGTGATCTTCTGCTTCTCGAGACGATTCGTGAGGCGACGAAGCTGGATTCCAACAATCGCCTTCAGCTGTTCTTCGTTTAACCGGTCGAAGATGATGATCTCATCAACGCGGTTCAGGAACTCCGGCCGGAAATGCTGCCGCAAGGCCTCCGTGACACGGGCTTCGCGCTGCTCCGCATTCGAATCATCCGTGATGTATTGCGAGCCAATATTCGAGGTCATGATGATAACCGTGTTCTTGAAATCAACGGTTCTCCCCTGCCCGTCCGTGATCCGGCCATCGTCCAGCACTTGAAGCAAGACGTTGAACACGTCCTGGTGCGCCTTTTCAACTTCGTCGAACAAAATCACGGAATAGGGCTTGCGCCGCACTGCTTCACTAAGCTGCCCGCCTTCTTCGTAGCCGACATAACCCGGAGGCGCACCGATGAGCCGCGCCGCCGTGTGCTTTTCCATGTACTCGCTCATGTCGATGCGGATCATGGCGTTCTCGTCATCGAATAGAAACTCGGCGAGCGCACGTGAGAGCTCTGTTTTTCCGACGCCGGTCGGCCCGAGAAAAATGAACGAGCCGATCGGCCGATTTTCATCCTGCAATCCCGCCCGGGCGCGACGAACCGCGTTGGCGACTGCTGTGATCGCCGCGTCCTGCCCGATGACGCGCTGATGCAGATGCTCCTCCAGCCGGACGAGTTTCTGGCGCTCACCTTCCTGCAAACGCGACACCGGGATGTGAGTCCAGCTGGAGACCACTTCCGCGATATCGTCTTCCGTCACTTCTTCCTTTAACATCTGCCCGCTCTCCTGGAGCTGTCCGAGCTTCCGGTTGTGCTCCTCGAACTGACGCGTCAGCTCGGGCATGCGTCCGTACTGAATCTCGCTCGCGCGCGCCAGCTCGCCCCGGCGCTGCGCCTGCTCGAGCTCGGTACGCGCGGCTTCGAGCGACTCCTGCAGCTTGCGCGCCTTGTCGATCTCGGCCTTCTCGTTCTGCCATTGCGCCTTCAGCTTGGCGCTCTGCTCTTTCAGATCAGCCAGTTCCTTTTCCAGCTTCGTGAGCCGTTCCCTGCTTGCGGCGTCCTTCTCCTTCTTCAACGCCTGCCGCTCCATCTCGCGTTGCATGATGTCGCGCTCGATCATGTCGATCTCCGTCGGCATGGAATCGAGCTCGATCTTCAAGCGCGAGGCTGCTTCGTCCACGAGATCGACGGCTTTGTCCGGGAGAAAGCGATCGCTAATATACCGATGCGAAAGCACCGCGGCTGCGACAAGGGCCGCATCCTGAATCCGGACGCCGTGATGCACTTCGTAACGTTCCTTCAAGCCGCGCAAAATCGCGATCGTGTCTTCGACCGTGGGCTCGTCTACCGTCACCGGCTGAAAACGGCGCTCAAGAGCCGCATCTTTCTCGATGTATTTGCGGTATTCATCCAGCGTCGTCGCACCGATGGTTCGCAATTCGCCCCGCGCCAGTTGCGGCTTCAACATGTTTGAAGCATCGACAGATCCTTCCGCGGCCCCGGCGCCGACAATGGTGTGCAGCTCATCGATGAAAAGGATGACTTCGCCTTGCGAGTCGGTGACTTCCTTGAGGAAAGCCTTCAGCCGGTCTTCAAATTCGCCGCGGAATTTCGCGCCCGCCACCATCGCGCTGATGTCCATCGCGATCAGACGCTTCTTCTTTAGCGATTCCGGGACGTCGCCACTGATGATGCGGCGCGCAAGACCTTCGACGATAGCCGTCTTGCCCACGCCAGGCTCGCCGATTAGCACCGGATTGTTCTTGGTGCGTCTTGAAAGCACCTGCATGACCCGCCGGATCTCGCCGTCGCGCCCAATCACCGGATCGATCTTCCCGCGCCGCGCCATCTCCGTCAGGTCGCGTCCATATTTCTCCAGCGTCTGATATTTCCCCTCCGGGTTTTGATCGGTGATGCGCTGCGATCCCCTCACCTGTTGCAGCGCCTGCATCAGCTTCGCGCGCGTCACGCCGCTTTCTCTTAAGAGCTTCGCCGCCGGGTCGTTCGAATCAGTCAGCGCGAGCAGATAATGTTCGGCGCTCAGAAATTCATCCTTCAGCGTCGCCATCTCCTTCTCCGCTGCGTCGAGGATCGAACGAAGTTCACTCCCGAGCCGCACATCGGAAGACCCGTGCACTTGCGGGCGGCGCCTGAGCTCCACTTCGAGACGACTCCGCAACTCGCCGGCCACGAGACCGAGCTTCTCAAGCAACGGGCGCGTCACGCCTTCGGATTGATCGAGCAACGCGATCAAGAAATGCCCGTTCGTGATTTCCTGCTGGTTGTGCTGCGCCGCGACGTCCTGCGCGCCCTGCATCGCCTCCTGCATTTTTTGTGTAAATTTATCCGGTCGCATAATCTTCCGCTACCAGACAAGGCAATTCTTCGCGTCGTTCAAGTCGCACGATGATAAAACTGGTCGACACACTCAGGTTGGCGCGCATCACTTTTTTCGAGTGCGAAGGATCACGATTCGTCTCGATGAGCAGCTTTACGCGCAAGCAAAAGAACTTGCGGCGCGCGATGGATGCACATTGTCTTCGCTCATTGAGAAAGCGTTGCGCGCGTTCCTCGCGTATAAGCAGCGCCGCATTGGAATAGTCCGCAGAAAAGAAGCGCGAAGTTCCGCACGAATTTGTCGCGCCCGGAGCGGTCGCACTCCGACTTCCTCAGGACATGCAGTTGAAAATCCCTGCGTGGGATGGATCAAGTGCCCACCTTCGACGCCTTTTTTCAAGGCTGATACGGTAAAGCGTTCGGCGTCTTCCGCTGCGGGCCCTTAACTTCGAAGATCAATCTGGATAATTCTTCGGCTCGGCGGCGATTTCCCAAAGGAAATCCCAATGCAGCGCTCATTGATGGTGTTCTACGCTGGCTCGCGTTGCGCCGATGACCTGCTCCGCGTATCTGTCTTGCCCATGGAAAAGGCCGAGCAACCCTTCGGACCCCGCGCGCTGGAACTCCTGCGCGCCGGTCCGTTCCGCCGTTACATCCTCGGCTCGGCTGTTTCCGACACCGGCACCTGGATGCAGGTCATGGCTCAGGCGTGGGTCATGAGCTCGCTCACCGACAAAGCGCTCCTCCTCGGGATGGTGAACTTCGCTGCCGGTATTCCGACAATTGCGCTCACCATGGTCGGCGGCTCGGCGGCGGATCGTTACGACAAGCGGAAAATCCTGATCGCGGCGCAGATCATTCAATCCATCCTCGCCGCGATCCTTGGCACTCTCGTGCTGACCGGACTGATTCAGGTTTGGCACGTCATCGTGCTCGCGGCTTGTCTCGGGGTTTGTATTGCGTTTGAGATGCCGGCGATCTCGGCGCTTGTTCCTGAGCTGGTCCAGCGCGAGCAGATCGCCACTGCGGTCGCGCTTGATCGCTCGGTCTTCCACGGCTCGCGTCTGGTGGGTCCGTCCGTTGCCGGAATGCTCGTCGCCTGGGTTGGCGCGGCCTCCGCTTTTTTCGTGAACGCCGCTTCCTTTTTCGCGCTTATGATTGCGCTGATCTCGCTTCCCGCGCGCAAAGTGGGAACGGCCGAGGAGGAGGAGCAACGCCGCAGCGGTTTCAAAGAAGGACTGCGCTACGTCCGCCAGGACCGCACGATCCTTTGCATGATTGGATTGATTGCCCTAACGACTATTTTCATCTTTCCGTTCTTATCCGTGATGTTGCCTCTTTATGTCCGGAACATTCTCCACCTCGGGCCCGACCGCATGGGCTTGCTCATGGCGGTTTCGGGGATCGGATCGCTGACCGGATCTCTTGGATTGCTGAGCGTTGCGCGTTCGCTGCGCTTTCGCTTTATGACCATCGCCGCGGTCGTGGTGTCGTGCGCCCTTTTCGCGATGTCCCGCGTCGCGGATTTCACATTGACGGCGATTGCCATGGGCATACTCGCCATCGCTTTGTCGCTGAACTTCGGCTTGGCCGGCACAATCGTGCAGGAGCGCGCCCCCGCCCATTTGCGCGGACGAATCTCCGCCGTCTTCGGCTTGAGCTTCTTCGGCTTGATGCCGATCGCGGGCCTGCTCACCACCGGCTTATCAGATCTGATCGGCATGCGGGCCGCGCTCGCGGTCGCTTCCGTTTTCTTCGGCGCCGGAGCCTTGTTTGTGATGAATCTCGCGAAGCGCAATGTCGACGGAGTTCCGGTCGAGACTGCTCCTGCGCCGGAACCGGCACCCGCGCCGGTCTCGGTTCATTGACGCGCGGGAATGATTTCCTTTTCGACCTGCTGGAACTCCGGGCGCCACAAAGCCGGGGACGACATGCTGCGGGAAATAAAAGACGCGATCGGCTTCAATCATATTGAGCTGGGCCACGGCATTCGCATTTCGCTGATGCCCGGAATTCAGAAGATGTATGAAGCCGGCGAAGTGACGTTCAGTAGCTTGCATAACTTCTGCCCTCTACCATTGGAGGTGACGCAGGCGTCGCCGGATGGTCCCAAGTTCTCCGCCGGCACGTCCGCCGAACGTGAACGCGCGGTGAAGCAGACCTTCCGAACAATCGATTTTGCGGCGCGACTCGGTGCACCTTTTGTCGTCCTCCATTGTGGCGACGTACCGATGAATCCGATTACAGACGAGCTGATCGCGCTCGCGCAGAACGGCCAACTCCTCTCGCGCAGTTATGTTCGCCGGAAAATCAAGGCAGTGAAGCGGCGAGAGGAAGGCGCAGCGTGGCACCTCGAGCGGGTGAAAGAATGCTTGAAGCCGATCGTCGAGTACGCCGGCTCCAGGAACATTCGCCTCGGCATTGAAGGCCGGCGCGGTTACGAGGAGATGCCTAACGAGCGCGAGCTTCCCGCGTTGCTCGACGAATTGAATTCACCGTTCGCCGGTTACTGGCACGATTTCGGGCACATCCAGATCAAAGAGAACCTCGGATTTTTAGACCATGAGGAGTGGCTCCGGCTGATCGGGCGTCGGGCATTCGGTTGCCATCTTCAGGATGTGATCTGGCCTGGTCAGGACCACCAACCGCCGTTTGCCGGTCACGTTGATCTCCATAATCTTGTGCCGCTCCTGCCTCGGAGCTGTTTGTTTGTCTGGGAAATGAGCCCGCGCAAAACGGTCGATGAGATCCGCCGCTCCGTGGCGATCTGGAAACAGCACTTCCCCGAATGAAAAAAACACTGCTCAGCGGCGCGCAGGTCGCGGTCACGCTCGCGTTGCTCTACTTTGTCTTCCGCGATCCCGCCAAGCGCGCGCAAATGGCAACCGCGCTTCGTCTCGCCAACTACTGGTGGATCGCCCTCGGCGTTTTTGCCTACCTCATCGTCGAGCTTGCAGCCGCGGTGCGCTGGCAAGTCCTGCTGCGGGTGCAAGGTATTCGGCTGAGCAACCTGCGGGTCGGCGGGCTGTTTTTCATCGGCATGTTTTACAACCAGTTCATGCCTGGCGGAACTGGCGGCGATATCATCAAGAGCTACCTGCTCTTGAAAGAGACCCCGGATAAAAAGGCAGGAGCGCTCCTCGCTGTCCTCTTCGATCGGGTCATCGGCCTCGTTGCCCTGATCAGCATTACGGGCGTGCTGATTTTCCTGCGCTACCACTGGCTCGCGCAATTGCCCGAGACGCGCCGCTTGCTTTACGTCCTCCTCGTTGTCCTCGGAAGTTCCATTCTCGCGCTCGTGACGTCGTTTGTCGTCAGTGGGTTCAACTTGTTTGATTGGCTGCCGCAACGGATGCCCGGACGCGACAAGCTGCTCGAAGTCTCAGCCGCCTATCACCTTTACGCCCGTCACTGGAAAGCAACACTGGTTGCGTTCGGCATGTCGCTCGTCGCGCACCTCGGCACGTTCACGACCTTCCTTTGCGTGGCTTACGCGTTGCACGCCGAAGACGTGCGCGCGACCCCGCCGACGCCAGTACCGGTAATCGACTTTTTCGCGATTATGCCGATCGAGCGAACAATCTCGTCTTTGCCTATCAGCTTCGGCGGCGCGGGCTGGCGCGAAATTGTTCTCCAGATTCTCCTGCACAATCTTGCCGGCGTGCGCGCAGGCGTTGCGAATCTAATCGGCTCGCTCAGCTTCCTCATCATTGTTATTTGTGCCCTGCCAGGCGCGATCGTGTATTTCCTTTACCGGCCGAGCGGAACTGCCGGTCACATCAAGATGCGCGAGATGCGTCACGAGGTGGCAACGCTCGAGCACAGCTTTGGCGCAGAAAAGTAAGGATGTGGCAGCGGCGTCAACGCGCCGACCCGCCAAGAGCAAGGATGCAGGAAGCGCCTCCGTGCCCCAACCGTCGGAGCGCCAAGGCCGCTCCCAAATTCGCCGCCCGTTCGTCGCCGCCACCTTCGCGATGACGGCGGATGGAAAGATCACTACGCGCGACTATTCGCCGGTGGATTTCACCTCGCGGGAGGACAAGCTGCATCTGTTGCGCCAGCGTGCTCTCGCTGATGCGGTGCTCATTGGACACAGCACGCTGCAGAAGGACAATGTGCGGCTCGGCCTCCCCCGAGGCGAGTTGCGCGACGAACGCGTCGCGCGCGGTCAGACTCCGTCTCCACTGCGTGTCGTCCTCTCGAACGAAGGGCGGATTGATCCATCGCTCAAACTTTTTCAATCAGAGATCGCGCCGATTCTCATTTTTTCGACGACGCGTATGCCGCGCTCCTCGCAAAAAGCCCTTCGCGAAAAAGCGACCTTGCACTTGAGCGAAGGGGACAAGGTTGATCTCGTCTGGATGCTGCAGCAGCTACGAAGGGAATACAAAGTGCGGTCGGTGGCGTGCGAAGGCGGCGCCGCGCTCTTTCGTTCCATGCTCGAGCTCGATCTAGTCGATCAACTGAATCTCACGATCGCCCCCTACCTTTTCGGCGGCCGCGATGCGCCTACGCTGACGGGCGTGAGCAAAGATTTCCTGCCCGCGAGTGTGCGCTGCACCTTGACGGACATGCGGGTCGTCGGAGACGAGTGCTTTCTCACCTATCGCGTCAGGCACCGGTAAGTCGCCCCATGGCGGATTTACCCGGAAATCCGAATTGTCGCCCAACCTCTAAAATCACGCGCGCTATGTTCGATGAACGCGCGGCCGCACTTGACGAGACCGCGGACCTCGTACGAGTTCCGCGCCACAATTCGGACGATCCTTCAGTTGGTGGGGTCCGCAAGCCCTCCTCCCTTCCTTTCTACGCGCCGGCTTCCGGTTTGTGCATCACGGACACCATCCATCCAACGCCGAACCGATCCTGCAGCATGCCGAATTTTTCTGCCCAGAAGGTCTTCTCGAGCGGCATCGTCACCAGCCCGCCCTCCGCCAGTGCGGCGAAGACACGGTCCGCCTCGGCTTCGTCAGCCACAACGATCGAAAGTGAGAAGCCTTCGAAGGTCGGCTTGCCGTTGCACATGCCGTCCGACGCCATCAGCGTTGTCGCGCCGATCCGGACGCTGGCGTGCATCACCTTGTCGTCGAAGCAGGACGGCATCGCCGGATTTGGATCGGGGCTCTCCTTGTAGCGCATGAGCATCTGCACCTCCGCGTGGAGCGCTTTGCGGTAAAACTCAAGCGCCTCTTCGCACTGGCCGCCGAAGAAGAGGTACGGTTGAACTAACGTGTTGGATGTGGATGTGGGCATCACGCGAGCTTGGGCGGGTTTGAAGGAAGGTCAATACTTCAAGCGCACGCTGAAATCTGGCCGCCGCGAACCGATTCGGTCACCCTTCGGGCTATGAAGTCTGTTCTGCTCGCATGGCTCGCTCTGCCTTTGTCCGTCTTAGCTGGAAGTGGATTGCCTGATCAGCCCTACATTTACGTCGTCGGGAAAGCTGAACTCGAAAAGCCAGCCGACATGGTGACCCTCCGTTTCGACTGGTACTTAATTTCGTCGGCGAAGTAAGTGAGTCGACATCTCTGAGCGCGAGCGGCGACAGGAACACGCCGCACTTCTTTGACCCAATCCTTCGCGAACGGTGCTAACCCTGTGTGACGCTACTGTCCCGTTAGTTACAATCTGGCGCGCGCAGAGTCACGCTATTGACACCGCAACGCGACCATCGGATCGACCTTCATGGCCCGGAGCGCGGGAATGTAGCTGGCCAGAACCGCGACCGTCGTCAGAACGAGTGAGATGCTCAGGAACGTTGCCGGGTCGGTCGCGCTAACGCCAAACAGCAGGCTGGCCATCACGCGGGTGAGTAAGAGGGCGGAAGCAAGGCCGATTACGACGCCAGTCAGCACGAGCTTCAGCCCTTGCATTACCGTCATCTTCAAGACGTCACTGCGCTGCGCGCCGAGCGCCATGCGAATGCCGATCTCGCGCGTGCGTTGCGCGACCGAGTAGCTCATCACTCCGTAAATGCCGACCGCGGCCAGGACCAACGCAAGCGTGGCGAACACGCCTAACAACACCATGCTAAAGCGCTGCCGCGCGACGGCGTGGGAGACGATGCTTTCCATGGTGTCGATGTCCGAGACCGGCTGATCCTTGTCGACCTCCCAAATCGTGCGCCGCACCGTCGCCGCCAGGCTGAGCGGATCGACCGTGGTGCGGACCACGAGGGCATTCGGCGCGAAAGCGTTTGTCTGGGTGTGAGCGAGATACATCTGCAGTTTCGGCTCGGCGAGGAAGTCATTTTGCCGGACGTCCTTCACCACTCCGACGACTTCGCGCCACGGGCTCTCCGACGTGCTTGATCCCGGCTTCAATCGTTTGCCGATCGGGTTTTCGCCGGGCCAGAAATGCCGCGCGGTTTTTTGGGTAATGACGACCAATTGTGTGCTGTCGACTTTGTCCTGTTCGTCGAAGTCCCGGCCCTGCACCAGCGGGATGCCCATGGTATGGAAATAGCCCGGACTAACGACTCGGGTCACCACGTCCACCTGTTGATCGGGCGCAGGGTCGGGGCGGCCTTCAATTGAGATGAAGATGGAATCGCCGTTGTAGGTGAAAGGCAGGTTTCCGCCGAACGCCACCGACTCGACGCCGGGCAAGCTTCGCACCCGACGCAGCACTTCTTCATAGAAAGGTGCGCGTCGCTGTTTGTCTGGATACTTCAGTTCCGGCAGGACGACCTTCATCGTCAGCAAATGGTCGGCACGGAATCCCGGATCGAGATTCCGCAAATGGAGGAAGCTATTGATTAACAAGCCGGCTCCGATCAGGAGCACGAAAGAAATCGCCACTTCGCTGATCACGAGCAGGTTCCGGATTCGGTTCCCGCGACTGCTCGCACCGGAGTCTCGGCCGCCTTCCTTTAACGTATCGTTTAGATTGAAACTCGAGGCTTGCGTTGCTGGGGCGAGGCCGAAGATCACTCCAGTCACAAGTGAGATCAGCAGGGTAAAGATCAGCACCTTTCCGTCGACGGTGATGGATTGAGCCTGAGAAATCGTGTCGGGAATGAAAGTCTTGAGCACGTTGATCCCGACGATGGAGAACAGTAGTCCCACACCGCCGCCGATCGCAGCAAGCAAGACGCTCTCCGTCAGGAACTGACGAGTAAGACGCGAGCGACTCGCACCGAGCGCCAAACGCAACGCGATCTCTTTCTGCCGAACGGCCGCCCGCGCGAGCAGCAAATTGGCCACGTTCGCGCACGCGATCAGAAGGACGAAACCGACGGCGCCAAGCAGGACAATCAACGCTCCCTTGATGTTCCCCACCACCTGCTCATGCAGCGGCTTCACGATGATGCCGATGCGCGTGTTGTAGTCGGGATATTGCTGCGCCAGACGCGCCGCGATCGTGTCCATTTCGGCCTGAGCTTGCTGGCGCGTGATGCCCGGCTTCAGCCGCGCGAGAATCTCCAGGAAGTGATTACCGCGCTGGGTGGCTTCTTCCGAGCTAAACGCGATCGGCACCCAGAGCTGGTCCTTCCAATTGTCGAAACTCGGAATCTCGACAAAGCTCTTCGGCATCACGCCGACGACCGTATAAAGCTCGCCGTTCAGATTTATCGCGCGCCCGATGATGCTCGCATCGCCGCCGAAACGCCTCTGCCACATTCCATAGCCCAGGATGGCAACACGCGTGCCGGGTTTATCCTCCTCCGGTCGGAACGTGCGACCTAACTGCGGCTCCGCGCCTAACAAGGAGAACAGATTGGCCGAGACTCGTCGTCCAGTGAACCGCTCTGGCTCACCCACGTCGGTCAGGTTGAAGCTGCTCTGTGCCATTGCGGCCATGCCTTCGAAGACAGTGTTCTGCTCCCGCCAGTCGATGAAATTGGCTGGCGACGGCGTATTGATGGGGAAGCCCAGGTGCGTAGCGTTCTCCCAGACCATCATGAGGGCATCGGGATTCTTGTAGGGTAGTGGCCGCAGTAGGACCGTGTTCACTACGCTGAAGATCGCGCTGTTCGCGCCAATACCGAGCGCGAGTGCGAGCACTGCGATGGTGGTGAAGGCCGGCGCGCGCACCAGCATCCGCAGCCCATAGCGGAAGTCCTGCCCTAAATCTGCAAACATATTGCTTTTCCTTTCTCCTCCTGTTGCGGTTGATTCCTGCGCCGTCTGCACCTCGACGCGGTTTAGCTCCGGGCCTAACAAATTGCTTTCGTCGAGGCGGAGTAGCACCGCCTGGAAGGCTTCCTCCTCCGTCACCCTCCCGCGCAACGAGTTCTCGTATTCGTCCTCCAGATGTTGCGACAGCTCTTCGATGATTTCATGCTCGCGCATGGGCGAGAGACGTAGCTGAGCCAGCCGCTTCCTGATCTCCTCTTTAAAATCAGGCATGCTGAATTCCTGTGATGAGGCTGATTGCTTCCACAAATTCCCGCCAACCGTCACGTTGCGCAGCGTGAACTTTCCTGCCTGCAGGAGTAAGGCGGTAATATCGGCGCCTCCGTTGTCCGGCCTTCTCCACCCAGCGCCCGCGGATCCAGCCGCGCTTCTCCAGCCGGTAAAGCAGCGGGTAAAGCGATGCGACGTTGAAACGCAAAGCGCCGCGCGACCGGAGCTCGATCAACTGCCCAATCTCATAACCATGCCGCGGCCGATCTTCGACCAGGGAGAGGATCAACAACTCCGCGCTGCCCTTCTTCAGTTCACGTTCGAGGATTGGCGAAGCCATATATTACACTGGCATATGTTGACGAGACGCATGTCTCTAGTCAAACGAAAGTGTGGGTTTGGTTCGGTCGCGAGCGACGTCTCTCGGTCGAACGTCGCCTTGCTCCAGCGGCACGTTCCAAATCACGCAACACGCTGTCATGTAGATGAGTGCAATGTTACCAATGTTCCCGAGAAAATCCTTCACCTCGCGCTCTGCATAGTCGAGCTAGCCGCTGCCGTGGACCGTCGAGGTGCTCAGCAAAAGGATGCGCTGATTGTTCATGCCTGGAACCGCCGTAACGAGAGAAACTCAATTGGATGCCTGGAGCCACCCTCGAGCAAGAGATCGGCCGCGATCTCGCCGATCACGGGCGCGAATTTGAACCCGTGACCGGAAAAACCGCCACAGAGCAGCACGTTTGCGTGCCGCGGATGACGGTCCACGACAAAGTTCTCATCCGGCGTCAGTGAGTACATGCAGGGCTTCGCAGCACGGAACGTGCGGGCTGACCCCGGCATCCACATCTCCATCCCGCGCACGAGCGGCTCGATGTCGCGCCCGGCGTTCACCTCGCGGTCGACGTGATCCGGGTCCGTCAATTCACCGAAGCCGTGGAACGCGGCCTTCACGCCATCGCCGAAATCCGGGAAACCGTAGAGCGGCGCAGGCAAGCCGCGGCGGTTGAGGAGGAACGCAGGGAATTTCCCGGCGTCATACGCGTCTGTCCCGGGTGTGAACCAGGCCTGCACATTGCGTTGCACACGCAGCGGCACTCCGAGTGCCAGGAGCGTTGCCTGAAACCACGGCCCAAGCGCGAGCGCCACCTTCCGGGCCTTGACGCGAGCGCCATCTTGCAAACGCATCCGGATCTTCGAACCAGCGAAATCCCAATCCTTGACTGCAGCGCAAAAGCGAAACTCCGCTCCCGTTGCTTCCGCGCGTTTCTGATGCACATCGTTCGCGCGTTCTGGATTGAGCACTCCCGCCTCTTTTTCAAAAAGACCAACTTCTTCCGGCAAGAGCTTTAAATTCGGATACCGGCTTGTTACCTGATGCCCACTGAAGGACTCGATCGGCAGCCTATGCTGGCGCGCCGCTCGTTGCGTGCCCTCGATCACGTTACTGCCCTCTTCGCCAACGTAGAGCACACCTATCCTCCGCAGAAGCTCCTCACCGGATGCGCGCTCAAGTTCTCGCCATAACTCATATGCGCGCTGCACGAGTGGCACGTACGCAACGTCCTCGAAGTAGGCCGTTCGAATCAGGCGCGTTTTTCCGCTCGATGCGCCTAGCTCGTGGCCACGTTCGAATTGTTCCAGCCCAATGACGTGGGCGCCGCGCGCTGCGCAATGCGCTGCGATCGCGCTGCCCATCGCGCCGAGACCTACGATAGCAACATCGTAGGTCATTCGCGGAGATCGGGCATCCACTCTACTATGCGCTTTAAACGCACGGGCAAATCGCTGTTCGGTCCGGCTGTTTCTGATCGTGCCCAACCTCCCTAACCGCTGCTGAGCGTCACGTCGGAGCATCAATGCGGAGCGAACGTGATCTGTCCTACAGCCTGCATGCACTTCCCAAATCAGAACGTGCATACGCGGAATTGGAACACTGGAGAGGGCGCCTCGTTGGCGAATACCCCTCGGAATTGCCGAGGGCAGACGCTCCGTATCCGGGCAAAATGCATGACACACTGAAAGGTGCTTCCACTGCGCCTGATCCATCCGCCCGACGATGCGCGTCTGGAGTCCTGTTACCCCGCTGTGCCGACCGTCTCTTTCACAGCCCGCACGAGCTCGCCTGATTTCGCGGTTTTTCCAAAAATCTGTCGATCTCAAGGTAGCGGTAACGTTGGCGCTCGTGGTCGTCCATGAGGGCGGAGAAAACGATCACCTTTCCAATGAATCCTCCTGCGCGTGCTTCCATGATTAGGCGCCAGCCATCAAGGTTCGGCATACGCGTCTGCGATGATCAGATCGTACCGCGGCTCGCCCAGCGCGAGCTTCTGCAGCGCATGTGTGCCGTCGACGGCAGTCTGCACTTCGTAACCTTCGGCGCGCAGAGTGTCGGACAGAAGCGAGAGGACCTGAACCTCGTCGTCGACGCAAAGGACATGAATGTCCCCGATGGATGTGTTCGCCATTTCAGTGTGTGCGCGTGTCGTCTTCGACCGTTTACGCGCCGTTCGACCGCGCAGCGAATCCGGAGTGCGGAAAAATCAGCGGCCCCCGCTGGAAGGGTAGACCTCAGCGTCTACTGTCTCGAGAGCACCGGCGAGCTGAGGACGGCCGGTCTTTTCCAGCTCCTCTCTCGTGTGGACGCGCTTCTCGCTCAACTCCCGCTGGCGCGCGTCGGTCTGAGCCGTGCGCGTTGTTGTTGTGGTCGTGCAACCAGTGAAAGCCGCGGCCAGAAAGAGGACGGCGAATTTTCATATAGCTAACCAACGCCTGAGGCGGGGACTCGTCGCACGAAAAAGAAAAACACACGCCGAACTCGGAGGAAATGGGTCGAAGGCCGTCAGCTTCGGGGATCCATGAGTCTGACACGCCGACTTAACGCTGTTTTCCCGTACCTGCCCTAAGCACGGCGAACGCTCCCAAAACCAGCAAAGCCGCGCCCACTGGAAGCAGAATCACAGAGGCTTCATTCAGTTCGCGCATGTGTTGCGCCCAGGCAAGCATGAGGAACAAAAGCCCAATCATCGCGATTGTGATGCCCGTGCCAATCATCGCTTGGGGCGACATAAATGAGGTGCGGGTGGGTGCTTGTTCTTCAGGAGGATTCATCGTCGGGGACGGTAGCCGCGCGAATCATCAGCGCAAGATCGACCACCCTGAGGAATAACGGAAGCTCGGCAGGCAACCACCTTACGTGTTCCCCGAATGGAGCATCATCCCTCTCGTCGTCTCGAATGTGTTCGTGACCCGCTTAGTTGCATCGGCTTGCTTTCATGGAGCGTGCCGCATTTCCTGGGGATCGGGCGTGGCGTTTCGATTCGACTCATGGCATCAGTGATGTGCAGATGAACGTAAGCAGTGTCGAGGCTCAACCAAAACGGATCCGCACGGAGATGCGATGCGGACATTTTCTCCCGCCATGGAACTTGCCACCAAACTCGCGATCCTAGCCGACGCTGCCAAGTACGACGCATCGTGCGCCAGCAGCGGAACAACCAAACGAAACTCCCGCACCTCAGGCGGCATTGGCTCGACGACCGGCTCCGGGATTTGTCACAGCTACACCCCGGATGGCCGCTGCGTTTCGCTCCTAAAAATTCTGCTTACGAATTTTTGTATTTACGATTGTCTTTACTGCATCAATCGCGTCTCCAGCGATGTGCCGCGGGCACGTTTTACCGCCGGAGAAGTGGTACAGCTAACCCTCGATTTCTACCGGCGGAATTACATCGAAGGTCTTTTCCTGAGTTCCGGGATTATTCGGAATCCGGATTACACAATGGAACAGGTGGTGGCCGTCGCGCGGACATTGCGCAAGGAGCATCAATTCCGCGGTTATATCCACCTTAAGACGATTCCCGAAGCTTCACCCGCCTTGATTGAAGAAGCTGGGCAATGGGCCGATCGCATTAGTATCAACATCGAATTGCCGACCGAGGTGGCGTTGGAGGAGTTGGCGCCGCAGAAGAATTTCCAGCGCACCGAAGGGGCGATGAGCCGGATCCGGGATCGGATTACCCAATCAAAAGCCGAGCGGCGCGAGAGCAAGAAAGCGCCTGTTTTCGCGCCGGCTGGTCAGAGCACGCAAATGATCGTCGGTGCAACCCAAACATCAGACGCTGTCATGCTGCAGCGCGCGTCGTCCCTTTACACCCAGCAAAACTTGCGGCGTGTTTACTTCTCCGCATTCAGTCCCATTCCTGACGCTTCCAGCAAATTGCCGTTAATCGCGCCGCCGCTCATCCGTGAGCACCGGCTCTACCAGGCTGACTGGCTGGTTCGCTTTTACGGCTTCGATGCTGGCGAGCTGACAACTCCGACCGCACCGAATCTCGATCTCGCTATCGATCCGAAGCTTGCGTGGGCATTGCGCAACCGACATCTCTTTCCGATCGACTTGAACAAAGCCCCGCGCGAATTGCTCCTGCGCATCCCGGGCGTGGGAACTAAATCGGTCGAGCGTATCGTGCAGGCGCGCCGCTGGCACAAGCTGCGT
>JACCTI010000197.1 GCA_013812515.1 Chthoniobacterales bacterium | reverse complement strand
GGAGAAGACGTTCGCCGCGATGAACGCCGAGGGGGGCGAGCGGCTCTTAAGAGAGGAGGTCACGGCCGAGGACGTGGCGAAGGTCGTCAGCACTTGGACCGGGGTGCCGGTGACGCGGATGCTCCAGACCGAGCGAGAGAAGCTCTTGCGGCTCGAGGACGAGCTCCGCAAACGAGTGGTCGGGCAGGAGGACGCGCTGCGTGCGGTGTCGAACGCCATCCGCCGCTCGAGGGCCGGGCTCGGCGAGGAGCGCCGGCCGATCGGCTCGTTCATGTTCCTCGGGCCGACGGGCGTCGGCAAGACGGAGCTCGCGAGGGCGCTCGCCGAGCTCCTGTTCGACGACGAGAAGAGCATGGTGCGGATCGACATGAGCGAGTACGGCGAGCGCCACGCGGTCGCGCGGCTCATCGGCGCGCCTCCCGGGTACATCGGGTACGAGGAGGGAGGTCAGCTCACCGAGCCCGTGCGGCGCAGGCCATACTCCGTCGTGCTGTTCGACGAGATCGAGAAGGCGCACCCCGACGTCATGCATCTGCTCCTTCAGATTCTGGAAGATGGCAAGATTACCGACTCGTTAGGCCGGAAGATCGATTTCCGGAACACAATCATCATCATGACCTCGAACGTGGGCGCCGATTTGATCAAGCGCCAGACCACGATGGGTTTCGGAGCACCGAAGGATTCCGGCGATTACGACACGATGCGAGACAAGATTATGGAGGAGACGAAGCGCGTCTTTAAGCCCGAATTCCTGAATCGGCTAGATGAGATCATAGTCTTCCACACTCTCTCGAAGCCCGACCTCATGCGGATCGTCGATCTTGAAGTGAACAAGGTGAAGGCACGTCTCCGGATCAAGGAGATCGAAATCATGCTCGATGCCGGAGCTCACGAATTCGTGATCGAAAAAGGTTATGACCCGACGTACGGAGCGCGTCCGATGCGCCGTGCGGTTGAGCGTTACCTGGAAGATCCACTGGCGGAAGAGTTGCTGAAGGGCGCGGTCAAAGCTGGCGATCTAGTCGAGGTCACCGTGATCGAGGGGAAGCTGGTCTTCCACGTGGCAGAGCCTCAAGGGAGCGAAGCGGCGAGCGCGAGCTAGCCAAGTAGTGCGCGCTAGTTACGCGCGCGGATGGGCGTCTTTGTAGGCGCGCTTCAGGCGTTCGACCGTCACGTGCGTGTAGATCTGCGTAGTCGAGAGACTCGCGTGGCCTAACAATGCTTGGACACTGCGCAGATCGGCGCCGCGGTCGAGCAGGTGAGTCGCGAAGCTGTGCCGTAATTTGTGCGGACTGATCGTCACCGGAATTGAGGTATGGCGAAGATATCGCTTCAGGATCAACCAGATCGAACGCGGAGAAATTCGCTCCCTCAATTTGCTGATAAAGAGAGGACCGCTGTGCACGTTTGCCGCGGCACGGTAACGCGAGACAATCTCGAGCGCCGGAGCACCGACCGGGCAGACGCGTTCTTTCCGCCCCTTCCCGAGCACCCGCACGGATTCCGTGTAGATGTCGAGATCAGCGACGTTCAAGGAAGCGAGTTCGCTCAGCCGCAAACCGCTGCTGTAAAATATTTCCATGATTGCCGCATCGCGCAGCGGCATCCACTTCGGCGCGGCTTTCTCCTTTGACACACGCAAAGGCGCTGACAGAAGCTCATCGATTTGCTGGCGGGTCAGGACGAGCGGCAATTTCTTTTCGGTTTTCGGCAGCTCGAGTTCTCGCACCGGATCACGCGCGAGACCTTTCCGTTCGATAAGAAAACGGTAGAACGTGCGAAAGGCCGAGAACTGCAGACGGATGTAGGAGCGCGCCCGCTTTTTCTTCATCGCGCCGAAGAGATAATCGCGGAAATCGTCCGCGACGTAATCATTCCACGAGCTCTCCTTCCCTTCGGCGCGAAACGCACGAAGCGCTTGCCGGTAGGCAGCGATGGTTCTTGGCGAGGAGTTCCGCTCGACCTCCAGATAACGCAGGAATTCTTGCGCGAGCGGATCGTCCGGGCGCGGCGCTGATGCTTCGGCGCTACTCGGGCTTCTCAATCGTCTGGCGACCGGTCGCCGCTTGCGCGCGGCTGGTGTACTGACTGCGGAAAATGGGCGGCGGATTCTTCGAGAGGATCTCGTAGTCCTTCAAAACGAATTCCGGATAGATGGAGTTGCTCGCCGGCTCGTAAACCTTGTCGCCGCTGAATTCGCCGTAGAGTCTGTACTCGAAATTGTTGTCGCTCCCGAAGCTGTTCTCCGCGCGATCGGGAGCCAACTTTTGCTTCTCGTTCAACATCACCAGCTGAGATGTGCTCCACGGTTGCCCCGGACGCCGGACATAGCCCCAGAATTTAAAGTCACGTTTGAAGTAGCGACGTCCGATGTAGTAGTCGCCGGGCGGCTCGCTCTGAATGCGCGCCGCGTTCTGGATTCGCACCTGCTGAATGCCCTGCGGCTCACTCGCGCATCCGGCCACAAAAAAAAAACCTGCAAAAAGCTGCAAGGAGAAGAGAAGCCGAAGCGCAGGTCTCATAGGTGATAAACGCTCTCTTCTATGCCAGAGCGGTAGCGCGTGCAAGGGAGGCGAGATTCTAGTTTTGCATCCGGTGGATCGCGCTCCTAAGTTCGAGGGCATGTTCGAACTCGAAGTCTACGCGGCGGGCGTTCGTGACTTGAACAAGATCCTCGAGCTGGATCAGCAACTCGCAACGCTCCCCGGCCTGCGCTACAAAGTGGATAGCAACCACGACCTCGTTTACCTGGAACTGGAGGAACCGACGGTGACCGTCCGCGAAATTCGCGCCATGTTCCGGGGGCTTCGGCTGGAGCCGAGATTCGTCGGTCCCATCCCGAGCGAGCTGCGGCCGAAAGTGCAGACGCAGGTACTCACGGCGTAAACGGCTGCAGCGGCCAACTCCCGTTCCATGACTCGACTCGTCACTGCGGTCGGGGCGGCAATCGTCTCGTGGTTTACTTACGTGGGCGAAATCGTCCTTCTCGCGCTGGAGACCTTCGCCTCCATCTTCTCGCAAAAAATCCGCTGGCGTCTCTTTTTGGCTCAAATGGTAGAGATCGGACTCCGTTCGCAATCGGTCGTCGTCATCACCGGCGCATTCACCGGTGCGGTCTTCGCCGCGCAGACATTTTTCCAGTTCAACAAACTCGGAATGGGATCCGCCGTCGGCGCGGTCGTATCCGTAGCGATTTGTCGCGAACTCGGGCCCGTCCTGACGGCCTTGATGGTGACGGGCCGCGTCGGCGCTTCCATGTCCGCAGAGATCGGCACGATGAAAGTGACGGAGCAGATCGATGCGCTGCGCGCGCT
>JACCTI010000189.1 GCA_013812515.1 Chthoniobacterales bacterium | reverse complement strand
CGGGAAAAGGACGCCGACGCCCGTAACTGGGTCAACCTGGGCGACGCGCTCATGCAGCACGTCCGCGAAAGTGCCGATACCAATTACTATACCTACGCCGAGCGAGTTTATGAAAAAGCCGTTGAGCTCGACCCCAACAATGATGGCGCGATCACTGGCCTGGCCTGGGTAAATAGCGGTCGCCATCAATTCCCCAAGAGCATCGAGTTAGCGAACAAGGCGATCGCGCTCAACGAACGGAACAACCTCGCCTATGGTCTGCTCGGCGACGCCGAGCTCGAGCTAGGTGACTACCCCGCTGCCTTCGAGCATTATCAGAAAATGCTCGACCTGAGGCCAGACATGGCCTCTTACAGCCGCAGCGCGCACCTGCTCCATATCACCGGCCAGACCTTCCGGGCGGCGTTGCTAATGAGACAGGCGATCAGTGGTGGAGGAGCCTTCGCAGAAAACACCGCCTGGTGTCGCGCGCAACTGGCGCTTATCTACTCTAGCGACGGCAACCTGCCTGCCGCAGAGCAGGTGCTCGAGGACGCGTTACAGAAAACGCCCAATAACCGTCATGTGCTCGCTGCCATGGGCAAGGTGAAAGCGGCGCTCAAGGACTACCCAGCGGCTATCGCCTGTTACCAAAAAACTATCGCGCTTACGCCGGAGCACGAGTCGCTCGCTGCGCTCGGTGATCTCTATGCATTAACCGGCGATAAGGCCGCTGCCGAAAGGGAATATGCGCTCGTCGAGGAGCTGCACCGGAAAAGCCACGCCGCCTCCGACACCACGCATAACTTCCCGATGGCAGAGTTCTATGTCGACCACGACCGCAACCTTGTCGAGGCGTTGCGCCTGGCTGAGGAACGCAAAACGACCAAGAACGTCTTCGAGGCCGACATCCTGGCCTGGTGTTACTACAAGAACGGCGACCTGGAGCCAGCTAAGAAAGCTATTCAGCGCGCGCTCAGCCAGAAGACTCCGGAAGCGAAGTTCCTCTACCACGCCGGCATGATCTACGCAGCCGCAAACGATCGAGTGCCCGCTCAGCAGTACCTCTATCGGGCGCTCAACTTGAATCCGAACTTCAGTCCGATCCTCGCTCCGATTGCAGCCCAAAAGCTGCAAGAGCTAGGGCAAGCGACGGCTAGCAATAACTAACGCCGCGACTCGCGACGCTTCGAGCAACGCGTCGGTCCGCCTCGATGAAACATCCGGCGTTCTGGCAAGCGTGGCGACGCTTCGTCGGCGCTACCACCGCAGTCCTATGGCTAATCGGGACGCCCGCCTCCGCCCACACTCTGCCGCTTAGCCACGTCGAGTTGCGCGTTGTCGACGCAGGGATCGACGCAACCATTGACGCACCCGCCATAGACGTCGCCCATGACTTGCCGGAGGTAACGTCGGACATCCTCCTGACGTCCACGGGAATTGATCAACAAAAAGAGATAGTCGCCGCGATCCTCTCCTCGCGATTAATCCTGGAGGCAGATGGGGAGAGGCTGACGGCCGAGCTACTTGGAATGGAACCAGTGGCGGATCAGAAGGACATCCGTCTCCGTCTGCGCTTCGCGTGGACAAAACCGCCCGAAAACCTGCGGGTGAACTGCCGCCTGTTTCCCTATGACCCGCGCCACAAGACCTTTCTCGACATCTACCGAAGCAACAGGCTCGAGCGCCAGGTCATCTTTGACGAAAATAGTGGCCGGCTCGACTACGACCTGGGAACTCAGCAGGGGACGCTCGCCGTCATCCGGCAGTTCTTGTTCGAAGGTGTACACCACATCTTCATCGGTCCCGACCACATCCTCTTCATCATTGGACTGCTCCTTCTCGGCGGCACACTGAAACAGCTGCTGAAGATCGTATCCGCCTTTACCGTCGCCCACAGCATCACCCTGGCCCTGGCGACATTCGATGTTCTCAATCCACCCGCCCGTGTTATCGAACCGGCGATCGCGCTCAGCATTGTTTTCGTGGGCGTCCACAGCCTCTTAGCTTCCAGGGAAAAGCGCGACTGGCGTCTTATCTTCGCGTTTTGTTTCGGCTTCATCCATGGCTTCGGCTTCGCGAACGTTCTGCGCGAGATGAACCTGCCGCGCTCGGCGCTCGGCTGGTCGCTCTTCTCCTTCAACCTCGGCGTCGAAATCGGTCAGGCCTTCATCGTGTTCACGGTGGCGCCGCTGCTTGCCTTCGTGCACCGGCAAAATGCCCTTCTCGGCCGGCGCGTCGTAACCGTTAGCTCGGTTTGCGTCGTCCTGGCGGGGGCGTTCTGGTTTGTCCAACGCGTGGTGTGATGGATGGGGTATGGGAGGGTCTTACACCTTCGAGACGCGATCGCATC
>JACCTI010000183.1 GCA_013812515.1 Chthoniobacterales bacterium | reverse complement strand
CGCGGTCGCCGTGCTGAAAATTGCAACTTGCGCGAGAATCGCAGTCACAAGTATCGCTAGCGTCCGTAAAGAATTTTTCGTTTTATTGTTCATGTTTTTCTTCCTTCCTTTTTCAATTAACCGCCGTTGCATCTGGAGTTGTTCGTAATATTTCCTGCTTTCTGGAAGATGAGAAGAAGCCGCACTCGATTTATTCCGACAGGCTCTCGGAAAGTTTGAAACCACTGGTTTCCCAAGAAAGCGCAATCAGCTGGATTCGAAATCCAACGCTACCGTTTCATCCGAGGTAGCTTGACCGGCGGCAGCGGCAACGAAACCGCTCTGGCTGACTACTCGTCGCAGACGAAATTAGCGCAGCGAGCTTGCTACCTGCGTTACGCGGGCAGCCGCCAGCAGCACCACATCCTTGATCAGGAATCGCCCCGGGGGACGCGGAAAGCGCAGGAATCCATAATCCTTTTGCCACACTCCCGGCGTCGTGAACACAAGGGTCAACGAGGTCAAAAACCTCGCGATAGCTCCCAAGCTACCGAAGATGGATAGCTTCGGCGCGATGGGTTTGAGGGCAATCAGTGCCGCCAGAGTAACCTCAATGATGCCCAGCAGGGTGGACAGTCCCCGCACGCTTAAGAGCAGATAACCCCACGACAGAAGCGGGCTATTGGACGCATGTTTATAGACGCCTTCCGCTTCGTAAGCGGTAAATTTTAGGCACCCAATCCACAATACCGCCAGGACCAGCGCGTAGCGAAGAGCGATCGCGCCGATGTTTCAAGATCTCGCCCCGGATGTCTATTGCCGCCGATAGTTCTTTCCATGTCTTTAGGACTCCTCCTCCACCATCAGCTTATCGCCGCACTTGTCTCACCTGTAACTCAACACTCGGGCTGTTAATGTTCCCGAGCAGCGCAGAAGTCCCAAGCCAGTGAACGCACTCCCGAGCAACATCGCAGTCGTTCCGCTATCCGGCACAGAGTTGCCACCGCCAGCCGGTTGAACGAAGAGTCACCGTTGCGAGACCCGTTCGGAATAATTGCGCCGCCCCGCGCTCACACGGCAGTGAAAGATGCGCTTTGCCCGTGAGATTGATCGGACACACCGTCTGGGCGATTCCGGAAGGATCTTCAAAGAATATTTTCACGCGCACGTGAGCGGTCCATCAGGAAACTTCCCGGAAAAAAAATACATCACTCCAGACGCACCGATCCATTCGTTAGGCGCAACGCTGGCGATCTTAGGCGCTGCCGTGTTGGTCCTTGGAGGAATCGTCGGCGTTTTCAGCGTTGCGCGAAGGCGGCGATAAGCGTGTTCGACACTCTGAAACGCCACTGGCCCGAATACCTCTTCGAGGCCATCGGGCTGGCGCTGTTCATGATCTTCGCCGGCGGTCTAACGACACTGCTGGAGCATCCGGACTCGCCGGTTCACATCGCGCTGCCGAGCAAGATGCTGCGGCATGTTCTCCTCGGCCTCGTGATGGGCACTTACATCGCGCTGCTTATCTATTCGCCCTGGGGCCGGCGCACGGGCGCGCACATTAACCCCGCCGTGACTATCGCTTTCTGGCGGATGGGGAAGATCAGCCAGGCGGACGCGATCTTTTACATCATCGCGCAATTCGTCGGCGCGCTGATCACCGCGCGTTTGCTCCTCTTCGCGATTGGCGACGCGTTCGGACATCCGGACGTGAAGTATGGCGCGACGACGCCTGGGCCGGCCGGTGCGCTGGTCGCCTTCGTGGCGGAATTCGCGATCTCGTTCCTGCTTCTGTTCGCGATCCTGGTCGCGATCAATTCGACGCGCTTGAAAAAGCTGGACGGGTTGTTCGGCGGGATTCTGATCGCGCTCTACCTCATCTTTGAGGCGCCGCTTTCCGGAATGAGCTTGAACCCTGCGCGCACCTTTGGCTCTGCGATGACCGCGCACAAGTTCGACGGTCTCTGGCTCTACTTCGTCGCTCCTGTGCTCGCGATGTTGCTGGCGGTCGAGCTCTACAGCCGGTTTCCGTTTTTCCGCGACATGGATGCGCCGCCCGTGCCGATGGAAAAAGAAGCTCAGGAATAAGAGGCGCAGCGCCGCGCTCTCACCGAAACCCATGCCAAAGTCCCGCCAAGAATCGCGCCCGAAATCCAAAGACATCAAGGGACAGAAGCTCCCGTACCCGGCGCGCCAGTCGGACATGAAGCAGCAGCCGGACAGTGACCTGTCGAACTACAAACCGGCAGGGAAATTGAAAGGCAAAGTCGCCATCATTACGGGAGCTGATTCCGGGATTGGCCGCGCGGTCGCGATCGCGTTCGCGATGGAGGGCGCGGCGGTCGCGATCACCTATAACAAGAACGACGGCGACGCGAAAACGACGCGCAAGATGGTCGAAGACAAAGGCGGCAAGTGTCTCGTGCTCCGGAGCGATGTCCGCGATCCGAAGGCTTGTCGCGCGGCGGTGAAACGAACGGTGAAGGAATTCGGCGGGCTGAATATTCTGGTCAACAACGCGCACTTCCAGATGGCGCAGAAAAAATTCGAAGACCTGACCGAAGAACAATTTCGCCTCACGTTCGAGACGAACATTTTCGGCTACTTCTACATGGTGAAAGCGGCGCTCCCGCATCTCACCAAAGGTGATGCGATCGTGAACACCGGCAGCATCGTCGGCCTGAGCGGCAATCCGATGCTGATCGATTACACCGCGACGAAAGGCGCGGTCCACGCCTTTACCAAATCGCTCGCGCTGAATCTCGGCGAGCGCGGCATTCGCGTGAATTGCGTCGTGCCCGGCCCGATCTGGACGCCGAACATTCCCGCAACCATGCCGATCGAGGAAGTGGAAAACTTCGGCCACGAAGTCGCCCTCGCGCGGCCGGGACAACCGGAGGAGTTGGCGCCTGCGTATGTGCTTCTCGCTTCGAGCGACGGCAGTTACATGACGGGTGCGCTCGTGGAAGTGACCGGCGGCCGGCTCTCCAGTGGCTAAGCGCGACGCGATCTACCCGGTTGGGAGTGTGCGCGCACTGCTGCGCACTGAGCTCCTTACTCCTGCGACGCGCTCGGTCATCGAGGCGCGCCTGCAACCAGCCGAGGAAACGGCGCCGCAGTTTTTTAGCCTCGATGAATTCGGCGCGCTCACGGCCGCGTGCATCCGGCTTCTGCCGGCGGACTCGCCCCTGACGGGAAAACAGGCGGCGCAGGCGATTGACACGCGGCTCGCAGAGGGACACTGCGACGGCTGGCGATACGACAGCCTCCCACCTGACGGCGATGCGTACCGGAAGGGTCTCCGCGCGCTCGATGCAAGCGCGCGTCTGGAAGGCGTCGAATGCTTCGCGGCGCTTTCGAGCGAGCGGCAGGATGCATTTGTAACAACAGTCGCGCGTGCTGAATCGAGCGGGGAAGCGTGGAAGACCTTCGACGCTAAACGGTTCTTCGAAGAGCTACTCGCCGAGATCTCCGAATGCTACATGAGCGACCCGCTCGTGCAGGAACAGATCGGTTATGCCGGAATGGCGGATGCGGCCGGTTGGCAGCGCATCGGCCTGGATGAGCGAGAGGTGTGGGAGCCTGCCGAGAGGGAAAACAGCTTCACTACGCCGGCGGCTCTTCCGCCGTTGGCCAAGCCTCGCGATCACGCCGAGCCCGTGATGCGGCATTGGTCAGAAAGCGAAATCGTTGATGTCGTGGTCATCGGCACAGGCGCCGGTGGTGGTCCGCTTCTGGCCCGGCTCGCGCAGGCGGGATTGAAGATCGTCGCACTGGAGGCCGGAAAGTTCTGCAATCCAGCGCGCGATTTCGCCACCGACGAACGCGCCCAACGAGATCTCTTTTGGAATGACGAGCGCCTCAGCGCCGGGCGCGATCCGATCGCGTTCGGCAACAACAATTCGGGAATCGGAGTTGGCGGCTCAACGCTGCACTACACCGCTTACACTCCGCGCCCGCAGCCAGATGATTTCCGGCTGCACAGTGAATTTGGCGTCGGGGTGGACTGGCCGTTCGGCTACGAAGAATTGGAGCCGTACTACGATGAACTGGAAGCATTTCTCGGCGTCTCGGGCCCCACTCACTATCCGTGGGGACCGCCGCGTCGTCGCGGTTACCCGCTCGCGCCTTTGCCGCTCAACAGCGCCGCGCAATTGATGCAGCGAGCTTGCCGTAAGCTCGGCATCCGCACATCTGCCGCGCCGAATGCCGCGCTCTCCGCGCCATATTACCAACCTGCAGTCGGCTGGCGCCCGGCCTGCACGAACCGCGGCTTCTGTCAGTCCGGCTGCTCGACAGGCGCCAAGGCGAGCGTGGATGTAACCTTCATTCCAGTAGCTCTGCAAGCAGGTGCGGAATTGCGCCCGGAGACATTCGCGACGCAGATCGAGCGCCATTCAAGTGGCCGCGTCTCGGCAGTCGTCTACGTGCAGGATGGAAAGGAACATCGGCAACGATGCCGCAACGTCTTTCTTTGCGCGGGCGCGATTGAAACGCCGCGCCTCTTGCTCATGAACGGCCTTGCCAACGAGAATGGGCAGGCCGGCCGCAACTTCATGGCGCACACCGGCGCGCAAATCTGGGCGTGGTTCGACGAAGAAACACGGCCGTTCAAAGGAATTCCGGGAGGTCTGATCTCTGAGGACACGCACCGGCCTAACGATGCAGACTTCGCCGGCGGATATTTGCTGCAAAGCATTGGCGTGATGCCGGTCACCTACGCGAGCCAGCTTGCACGCAGCGGGCGCGGGTTATTTGGCGATGCTCTCGGCGAGCATTTGCTCGGGTATAACCACTTCGCTGGGATCAACATCCTCGGTGAGTGCCTTCCGTCGCCGGAAAATTTCGTTGAGCTCAGTGACGAGCCGGATGTGCGCGGGTTCCCGAAACCGCGCATTCATTTTTCTGCGGGTGAAAACGAACGCCGGCTGAGCGCGCACGCCGATCGGTTGATGCGCGAAATCTGGGAAGAGGCTGGCGGTCAGGACTTGTGGGCATTCCCACGCTTCGCGCACATCATCGGCACTTGCCGGATGGGGCGCGATGGAGAAAGCGCCGTCGTGGACAGTGACGGCCGCTGCTTCGGGATAGACGGACTTTTCATCTGCGACCATTCCATCTTTCCGAGCGCGCTCGCCGCGAATCCTGCCCTAACGATCATGGCGCTTTCGCTCCGCACTGCGGATCAATTTTTGAACGACACTCGGAGGACCAAAACATGAACAGCAACGCAGCAAGCATTTTATGAGCAAAGGCTTTCTCGACATCCTTAAAAAAGTTCGCCCCGGCGATGAGGGCGACGAATACGGTGGGGCGGCGGGCAAGGACGGCAGCGGACTGCCCGATGGCGGGCCGGCCAAATTCATGTTCGCCACCGGCGTGGAGTGTTCGAATCCCACAATCGACAATGGGAAAACGCGTCGGGATCAGCTCGACGAATGCGGGCATTACGAGCATTGGCGCGAGGATTTGCAGCTCGTGAAAGATCTCGGATTGAAAGTGCTCCGCTACGGGCTGCCGTGTCACAAGATTCATCTCGGCAAAGATAAATACGATTTCTCTTTCGCCGACGAGGTCATGCGCGAAATGCGCCGGCTCGAAATCACGCCCATCCTCGACTTGCTCCACTTCGGCGTACCCGATTGGATCGGTGACTTCCAAAATCCGGAGCTGCCGGTCCATTTCGCGGAGTACGCGGAGGCGGTCGCGAAACGCTACCCATGGGTCCGCTATTTCACGCCGGTGAACGAAATCTATGTCACCGCAAAACTGAGCGCGAAAGATGGCATTTGGAACGAACAACTGAAAACCGATCAGGGCTTCGTGACTGCGCTCAAGCATTCCGTGGCGGCTAGCATTCTGGCTACCCATGGCATCGCGAAGCAGCGGCCCGATTGCATCATCATTCAGAGCGAATCGGCCGAATACATGCATGAGGCTTACGCTTCGCCGTCGCCGGAAGTCGCCCTAACGAACAAGCAGCGCCTGCTCTCGCTGGACC
>JACCTI010000170.1 GCA_013812515.1 Chthoniobacterales bacterium | reverse complement strand
ACAGTGGCAATGCCATAGGCACGACCGATCGTCATGCAGAGCCGCTCCTGCTGATACTTCGAAATCGCATAAACCGAGGGAACCGCAGGACATTTCGTCTCGGGAGTTGGGACCGGCTGGAGCGGCTCGCCATCTGGTCCACGCACCTCCCAATCATGAGCTTTGAGCTGTCCGAGCGTACGCTCCTGGCCTTCCACCATTTCGCCGTGCCGCGTCACGTAAAGTCCTTCGCCGTAAATGCTCATGCTGGAAGCAACCACGAGCCGCTCGACAGGCTTTCTCGCCAGCGCCTCCAGCAGGATGGCTGTTCCCTCGCCGTTCACACTCGTGTATTCAGCGATTTGGTACATGCTCTGCCCCACTCCCACGGTGGCGGCGAAATGGTAGACGGCGTCCACGCCTTTGAGCGCGCGCTTTATCACTGCCGGATCCCGGACATCGCCTTCCACCAGTTCGACGTCCTCCGCAAGGTATGCGGGACGCGCCGCCGCCTCGCCATGGACTTGGACCGCTAGATTGTCGAGCGCGCGGACATGATGACCATGTTCAAGCAAATCATCTGCAAGGTGGGATCCCACAAATCCTGCACCTCCGGTAATCAGTATCTTCTTCGTTCCCATAGCGATGCGTCTCCCAAAATACGTGCGGCCCTCTACTTGCGGTTGTCAGCTTCTTTGATGAACCTTACCCCGAGGCCTCGGCAAACCTTTGTGTGCAAGTTTTGCCGCGCTTAGTGAAGTCCGAACTCTGGCACGCGTGCGAACTGTTTGAAGTAGCTTGCGGCGACCCCTCTCCTCAACAGCATAAACGCCTCACACTGTGAAGATTGAAGCCGACCGTGAATTGTTTGAACGAAAGGGAACCAAGGGCTGTCAGTTATTCGAATATTTAACCTGGTTAAATACTTTGAATCCCGTAGAACGTGCAACAGGATGGGTCGCCGTGCACGTGCCTACCACACAACCGTTGCGTCAAATTTCCCCTTTACATGAAGAGCTTTATGGCTGCCGAAGATAGCGATACTGGAATCAAAATTTACCTCCGCGAGATCGGGCAAATCCCGCTCCTGACTCCAGACCAGGAGATCGAGCTCGCGGCCAAGATCAAGAAAGGTGACCGCGAAGCGCGCGCCCTCATGATCCGGTCCAACCTCCGCCTGGTGGTGAAGATCGCTCATGATTACGCGAATCTCGGTCTGCCTCTCCTCGATCTCATTTCCGAGGGCAACATCGGCCTCATGAAGGCCGTTGAACGCTTTGATCCGGCGAAGGGTGGCAAGCTTAGCACCTATGCCGCCTGGTGGATTAAGCAATCGATCAAGCGCGCCCTGGCGAACCAGTCGAAGACCATTCGTCTGCCCGTCCATCTCGTCGACAAAATCTCGAAGATGCGCCGGGTTTCGCTCCAAATGAGCGAGGAACTCGGGCGCGAACCCACGGATGACGAGCTGGGTGAGGAGATCGGCATCGCCAGCGGCAAAGTGTCTCAACTGAAAACCGTTTCGATTCGCCCGGCGTCCCTCGATGCTCCCATCAGCGACGACGACTCGACGGAGTTCGGTGAGATTGTGGGCGACGAAGAGGCGCAGACGCCGTTCGAGCTATTGCGCGACAAGAACCTGCGGAACGAAGTTGGAGGATTACTCGATGTGCTGGACGACCGTGAGCGGAAGATCATCTTCTCGCGTTTCGGGCTCGACGGCGGAAAGCCGAAGACACTCGAGGAGGTGGGCAAGAAATTTGGTGTCACGCGCGAGCGGATCCGGCAATTGCAGAATATTGCCCTTTCGAAGCTGCGCCGGGCCTTGAGCAAGAAAGAGCGACCGGTCGACGTCGAACTGCCGGTTGAAGCATAGACGGTAAGCCAGCTTCAGAATTGCAGAGCGCGCGGATGGAAACGTCCGCGCGTTTTTCGTTCGCCCCAACGCTGAGCCTGTCATCCCGAGCCGCACAGACGGCGAGGGACCTCAATAAGGGGCTCGATCGGAACTTCACCGCCAAGCAGCTACACAACGCCACGCTGGCGTTGTCGCTGCGCGAAGAATGCGAAACACGTCGCGCGAGTATGCGAGGGCCCTCAGCGTCTTCGCGATTCGGATGACAGCTGGCGCGCCCGCGCCTAATCCATCATCGACTCTTCGTCCGACATTGGAGCTGAACCGGGAACTGCTTTGGCTTGTCGGACCTGAATCGAATCGACCTGTGCGCCTCCTGCTCGGAGATCACTTAGCACAACGAGATTGTCGCCGGCCTCCGTCAAGCCCGCGTCCAATAAGTAGTTTTCCGCTGCTTCGATCGTGCTGTTCGGGTCATCGCTAAAGGGCAGCAGCACGGGGTGCGTCCCCCAGCAAAGCGCCAGTTGACGGCAGACGTGTTCGCTGGGCGTAAACGCAAAAGCCGGCGCGTGCTCCGGCCGCATGTTTGAGACGTAACGCGCCATCGTCCCGTACCGCGTGAAAACAATCAGCTTCGATTTCGGAAGTGCATTCGCGAGGCTCACGGCGGAAGCGACCGTCTTCTGCCGGCTATCGTGCAACTCCGTTTCGCGCGCGTAACCAGCCCCGCCGCTCCGTTCGATTCGACACGCCACGCGATCAAATACCTCCACGCATTTCACTGGGTAACGCCCGATCGAAGTCTCCCCGCTCAGCATAATGGCGTCGGCTTGCTCGAAAACGGCGTTGGCCACATCCGTGATTTCTGCGCGCGTCGGCACCGGATTCTCGATCATCGACTCCAGCATGTGCGTGGCGACGATGACCGGTTTGCCGAAGTGCAGGCACTGTTTCACGATGCGCCGCTGGATAATCGGCAACTCCTCCATCGGGCACTCAATGCCGAGATCGCCACGCGCGACCATGATCACGTCCGCCGCGTGGATCATGTGGTCGATGTCGCGCACCGCGGATTGGTCTTCAATCTTCGCGACGATCTGC
>JACCTI010000163.1 GCA_013812515.1 Chthoniobacterales bacterium | reverse complement strand
ACCCGGCGTCGTCATCGTCAACCAAGCCTTTGCCAAAAAGTGGTGGCCAAATCAGGAGGCCGTCGGCAAACGCATCACCTTCAGCGATCCGCGTCAGCCGGATGTA
Organism: Chthoniobacterales bacterium; assembly: GCA_013812515.1. Classification (GTDB taxonomy): domain Bacteria; phylum Verrucomicrobiota; class Verrucomicrobiia; order Chthoniobacterales; family UBA10450; genus JACCTI01. Next base: position 3,749 of record JACCTI010000163.1, on the reverse strand, counting down.
AAATGGCTCACCGTCGGCGGCGTCGTCGGCGACATGCGTCATCGCGGACTCGATCTCGATCCGAAGCCGGAGTTTTACCTAGCGCACAATCAAACGCCGTATCGCGGCATGATCCTCACCGTCCGGAGCGCGCAGGATCCGCGCTCGCTCACCACCGCGATCCGGCGCGAGATCAGCAGCGTCGATCCCGATCTGCCGGCGGCGAACGTTCGCACGCTCGAGCAGGTCACGGCCGACTCGATCGCACCGCGCAGGCTATCGGTGGTGTTGATCGGAGTCTTCGCCGCGGTCGCGCTCGTCCTCGCGTCGGTTGGCATTTATGGCGTGATGTCGTTCCTGGTCGTGCAGCGTACGCATGAAATCGGCGTGCGCATGGCGCTGGGCGCGCAACGTCGCGATGTCTTCACGCTCGTCCTCGGACGCGCCGCGCGGCTGGTCGTGATCGGCACGGCGGTCGGTCTCTTGCTCGCTGTTTTTAGCACGCGCGCTTTGGGCGCAATGCTCTACAACGTCGCGCCCTTCGATTTCTCGACGTTCGCGCTTGTGACCATCGCGCTCGCGCTGGTCGCATTATGCGCCAGCTACATTCCCGCCCTGCGCGCGACGCGCGCCGATCCCATGATCGCACTCGGTCACGGAGGATGAAGCCGGACGTTCGAAGTCTTGTAGCACAGGCTTCCCAGAGCCGGGACGACTGCGCTACTTCGTCGCTGAATCGCTTATGAACACCCTCCTCCAAGACATCCGCTACGGCTTCCGCATGCTGCTGAAGCATAAAGGCTTCACGGCGGTCGCGATCGTCGCGCTCGGCCTCGGGATTGGCGCGAACACCGCGATCTTCAGTCTCGTGAACGGCGTCCTCCTGCGTCCGCTGCCATTTCCCGATGCAGAGCGGATCGTTTACTTCGAAGGGCAAAATCAACCGCAGGGAATCACCGACAGCAATATCTCGATGCCCGATTATCAAGATTGGGCGAAGCAGACCGATCTCTTCGCACAGACCGCGCTCTTCGCGACCGGCAACGCGAATCTCGCCGCCGACAGCGCGGAACCGGAGCGCGTCCCGCGGGCCAGCGTCACCAGCGGTTTCTTTTCAGTCCTCGGCGTGCAGCCAGTAGTTGGACGCGCATTCCTGCCGGAGGAGGATCGTCCAAACGCCGAGCCGGTTGCCATTCTCAGCCACGGAGTCTGGAAACGTCGCTTCGGTTCGGACCGGGAAATCATCGGGAAAAAGATTTCGATCAGCGCGCGGCCGGTCACGGTCGTTGGAGTGATGGCCGCCGGCTTCGAGTTCCCCGAGCAGACGCAGCTCTGGTCCAACCTGCCCCTGAACCCTGACGAGGAACCGCGCGATAATCGCTCCCTATCCGCGATCGCGCGGCTGAAAGAAGGCGTCGATTTGAAACAGGCGCAGTCGCAGATCAGCACGATCAACGCGCAACTCGGCCAGTCTTTTCAGGACACGAACAAGGGCTGGGACGCGCATCTGGCCGTTTTACACGAACGCCTTGTCCGCGAGGCCAAACCGGCGTTGCTCGCGCTGCTCGGCGCCGTCGCCTTTGTCTTGCTCATCGCCTGCGCGAACGTCGCCAACCTTCTCCTCGCCCGCTCCGCCGCCCGGCAGAAGGAAATGGCGATTCGGACCGCGATGGGCGCCAGCCGTGGCCGCGTCATTCGCCAGATGCTGACCGAAAGTGTGCTGCTTTCGACCCTCGGCGGCATTGCCGGTTTGCTCCTGAGCGTCTGGCTCACCGATCTCTTGCTTTCGTTAGTCCCGGAAGGTGCGCCACGCCTTGATGAGGTCCACATCGATTACCGAGTGCTCGCGTTCGCGCTCGCCGTCTCCGCGTTAACCGGAGTGCTCTTCGGGCTCGCTCCAGCCCTCCAGGTTTCCAAGCTCGACGTCAGCGGTTCACTCAAAGAAGGCGGCCGGACAGGCGAAGGACATCGGCGCACCAGCGCGCGCAGCCTTCTGCTCATTGGCGAGGTCGCGCTTTCGCTCGTGCTCTTGATCGGCGCGGGGCTCTTGATCAAGAGCTTCCTACGGCTGCAGGATGTGCAGCCTGGTTTTAATCCGCAGCATGTGCTCGTCACTTCGGTCTCGCTCCCGGGCGCGAAATACAAAGAGCCTGCGCAACGCGCTGAGTTTTTCCATCAGCTGACGGAGCGCCTCAAAGTGATCCCTGGCGTGCAGGCCGCCGGCGGCGCGATCAACCTTCCGCTCGGCGCGAGCAATTACGGCATCGGCCGCGCGTTTATCCCGGATGGCCGGCCGCTGACCGTGGATGAATCTACGAACGGAAGTTACGCGACGATCACCGGCGATTACTTCCGCGCCCTTCAGATCCCGCTCCTCGCGGGTCGAGTCTTCGAAGAGCGCGACACCGAGAGCGCGCCCAAGGTGGTCGTGATCAACGAGGCAGCCGCGAAGCGTCATTTCGGTTCGATCCAGGGAGCGCTCGGCAAACGGCTCACCATCTGGCGCGATGAAAAATTCCCGCGCGAAATCGTCGGCGTAGTGGGTGACACCAAGGTGACGACGCTCGATGCCGAGAGCGGTGCGCAGATGTATGTGCCGCATGCGCAGGACGCGAGCTGGGGGTTCATGGCCCTCGTCATTCGGACGGCCGGCGATCCGGGCGCCTTTGCGCCCGTCCTTCGCCGCGAGGTCCAAATGATGGATAAAGACCAGCCGGTCTACAACGTTCGCACCATGGAAGACGTGGTCATGAACTCAATCGGTACCCGGCGCCTTTCGATGCAGCTCTTCAGCATCTTCGCGGCCGCGGCGTTGCTCCTGGCCGCGGTCGGTATCTACGGCGTGATGGCCTACTCGGTTACGCAACGCACCCAGGAGATCGGCATTCGCATGGCACTCGGCGCGCAAACCGGCGACGTGCTCCGCATGGTCGTTAGGCAGGGGATGGGTCTGGTTCTCATCGGCGTTTGCGTGGGACTCGCGGGCGCTTTCGGCCTGAAGCGCGTCCTTTCGAATTTGCTCTTCGGCGTGAACGCGACCGATCCGCTAACGTTCCTCGGCATCTCGTTCCTGCTCACCACGGTCGCGCTTCTCGCGTGCTATTTCCCCGCGCGCCGGGCCGCAAAACTCGACCCGATGAAAGCCCTCGCGCACGGATGAACCCTCCGATGCACAGAAGCTCTCCGTGGGCTGCGATCGCGTCTGGGTTGCTTCTTCTCTGCAGCTTCGCCACCGCTGTGTTCTCGCAAGAAACGCGGACGCTGACTGCGCGATGGATGCTCGATGTTGAGCGCGGCGCACTGATCGAGAACAGCGTCATTGTCGTAAAAGGAAACCGAATCGCCGCCTTGGGACGTGCAGATGAAATCGCGCCGCAGGGCGAGGTGACGAAGCTCGGAGAGGCCACGCTCATGCCGGGCCTGATCGACGCCCATGTGCACCTCACGCTCGGCGGCACCGGGAAAGCAAACGCGCTGGCGACGCTGCGCGCCGGATTCACGACCGTGCAGGATCTCGGGGCGATCGGTGATCAGAACATCAAGATTCGCGACGCCATTCGGGAGGGCAAATTTCCGGGACCGCGTGTTGTCGCCTCAGGATCATGGCTCGGCGTCTCCGGCGGGACGTGCGACTTCAATGGCATCGGCGTCAAAGGCGCGGATGCCTTCCGCGAGCGCGTGAGGAAGGACGTCGCCGCCGGCGCGGATCTGATCAAGATTTGCGCGGCTGGCTGGCTGGCGGAAGCCGCGCAAAAGCCGGGCGCGTATGA
>JACCTI010000156.1 GCA_013812515.1 Chthoniobacterales bacterium | reverse complement strand
GCGGAAAATCTTTCTGCCGATGGCGTCGCGCACGATTCTCGCGGGGATTAAGACGAGCGCGGTGATCAACGTGGGGACTGCAACGCTTGCGGCTCTAATTGGAGCGGGCGGTTTGGGCGAGCCGATCATCAGCGGCCTCAATCTAAACGATCACGCGACAATCCTGCAGGGCGCAATTCCGGCGGCCGTTCTCGCGCTGCTTGTGCAATGGTCGTTCGACCTGCTCGACCGAGTCGTTATTCCGCGGGGCCTCAGGTTGTAGGAAAGCTTTCGGGAGGCCGTTGGCTTCCCGTGTTTAGACCCAGGACGGTTGATATGCCGACGCTTCCGCGCGCGCGCTTCATAAGTCCTTCGTCAAGCTGTTGGAGATGGCTCGGCTTGATTCGGCTTTTCAGACAACTAGCCCGCGAACTAACATATCTCCGTCGAGAAAGGGTGGCCAACGGGACTCGAACCCGCAACAGCCAGAATCACAATCTGGAGCTCTACCATTGAGCTATGGCCACCAGCGCGACTCCGATTCTAGTTTTGCGAGAAGCGATTGCAAAGCCCAAAGCACAGTGCACCTAGCAGGCGGTGCGCCATTTTCCAGCCGGAGTCGCTGCAGGTTCTTCATACGGTTCGTAAATTACAATCCCCTCACGTGGCGCTGTCGCGTCCGTCCTCTCTCGATGGGAGAGGCTAGGGTGAGTGCGAAGCTCGCAAGCGCGGTTCACTTCGCCGCAACCATGTAACTGGACCCATAGCCCGGCGCAGGCGGCGATTGCAACTCCCGCTCTCTCGGTTATGATCCGCTTCTCCCCGCGATGAAAAAAATCGGTCTGATTTTGCTCGCCGGTTTTTCGTTCCTCAGCGCGCCGCTCCAGCTTTCCGCCCAGTCGGTCGATCCGAGCGAAGTCTTCCTCAAGGCGTACATGGCTTCGCAGCAGGGCGAGAAACTGGAGCGCGATAATCAATTCGATGCTGCGCTCCTGAAGTTTCGCTCCGCCGGCAGTCTGCTCGAGGAGCTGCGTAAGAGCCACGCGGATTGGCAGCCCGCGATCGTGGAATATCGCGCACGCAAAATCGGGGAAAGTATTCTGCGCGTGCAGGGCAAAGCAGGCACGCAAGCGGATCTCGCTGCAACCGACGGGACGCCAGCCCGGGCCAGCTCACCGTTCGTCTCGCAGAACGCCGGACCCCCCCTGCCGAGCGTCGAAATCGGCTCTGACCCGCGCGCCTCCAATGCACGTGTGCCGGTACCTGCCCCCTCCAGTGCCTCGCCTCCGGTCCTCGTTCTTCCGGCGTCCTCGACCGCGAGCGAAGCTGCAATCAAAAAAGCAACGAGGGAGTTGCAGGACAAAGTGGACCAATTGCAATCCGAGCTGCAGAAATCCCGCACGCAACAGAGCTCCGTCCAAAAGGAAAAAGACGCGCTTTCCGATCGCCTGCAGGAGACGAACTCGCAGCTGGAGAAGGCGCAGACCGAATTGCAGAAGACACAAGGCGCGGAGAAGGTGGCGCGCGATCAGCTCGCGCAAGCGCAGGATTCGCTCGAAAAGATTCAGGCCAGCGGCAGGAGCGAGGCGAAGGCGACGGAAGCGCTCCGGGCTGAGATCACTCAGTTACAGGACGCGCTCGCCACGGCGGAGAAAGGGCGAGCGGCCGCGGAGCAGGAAAATCAAGTTGCGAGCACAAAACTGACTGAAGCGAACACGCAGATCGCGAGCGTCACGCAGGAGCGTGATCAAGCCGTTTCCGAGCTGAAGAGTGCCAGGCAGGCGCAGGAGCGCATGGAGGTGCTGGTCGCGGAAAATTCCGATTTACAGAAGAAGCTCGCGGATGCGGAGAAGCTGGTGCGCGAGATCAGCGACGATAAACCGCGGAAGGAACAGGAGATCGCGGATGTCCGTCGTGAGATCGAGCAATTGCGCCAGCAACTCGATTCCGGCCAGAAGCAGAACGAGGGGTACGAGGCGACCGTGGCCGATCTCCGTTCCCAGCTGGAAGAAACGAGCGGACAGCTCGCGCAGGCGAATTTAACCGGGGCGGACGCGGAGGAGACGGCACGCCTAACGAACGAAAACGACATGCTGCGCAAGATTGTGCTGCGCGACCTCCAGGAGGAGGCGCGCCGCGAGCAGGCGAAGAAGTTGATGCTGGCGGAATTCGAGAACCTTCAGATCCGATCCGAGACGTTGAATCAGCAGATCGAATTGCTGGCGCAGCCGGTCACAAAATTAACCGCCGAAGAACTCGCGCTCCTCAAGCCGCCGGTGGTTGCGACTTCGGATGAGAGCACCAGCGCGGTTGCCGAAGCTCCCGCCGTGGTCACGGCGAGTTTCTCGATCGCTAAAGAATCGCAGCCGAGCGGGCCGGCGACGCCCGAGCCGAACGTCGAGACCACCTTCACGCCGAGCGTACCGGATGAGCTGGTGCCGCTCGCGCGCGAAGCGAAACAGAATTTCGATGCGGGAAAATTTCGCGCCTCGGAGAAGCAATACGACGCAATTCTGGCGAAGAGCCCGAACAACGTTTATGCGCTCTCCAACCTCGGCGCGGTTTACTTCCGCAGTGGCCAGCTGAAAGCAGCGGAGCGGACGTTGAAGAAAGCGGTCACACTCGCCCCGAAGAATGAATTCGCACGGCGAACGCTGGGCATCGTCTACTACCGCCAGAATAAGTTCGATGACGCGGTCACGGAGTTAACGAAGGCGCTCGCGATCAATCCGAAGAGCTTCATCGCGCATAATTACCTCGGCATCACCGCAAGTGAGAAAGGCTGGCAGGAAGCAGCGGAGAAGGAAATGCTCGAAGCCATCGCGGCCAATCCGAACTACGTCGACGCGCACTACAATCTGGCCGTCATTTATGCGACGAATAAGCCGCCGGCTAAGGAACTCGCGAAGCGACATTACTCAAAGGCGATGGAACTCGGGGCAGAAGCCAATTCGTCCCTCGAGCAGTTGATCCGCTGACCCTCCGCGGGACGCTACCTTAGCGCGTGGCCCGGTCATTTCTCACCGCGGAATGGCGCTATCTCGCGATGTTGAACTTCGGGGTGGATGCGGAGGTGCTGCAGCCGCTCGTTCCCGCGGGCACTGAGCTGGATTTTCATGAAGGACGAACGTTCCTCAGCGTGGTTGGGTTTCTTTTCCTGAACACGCGCGTGCTTGGCGTGCCCGTCCCATTGCACCGGAACTTCGAGGAAGTGAACCTGCGCTTCTATGTAAGACGGCGAGCAGAGGAAGGCTGGCGGCGTGGAGTGACTTTCGTCCGCGAGTTGGTGCCGCGACGTGCCATCGCTGCCCTCGCACGAACGTTCTACGGCGAGCCGTACTCCGCGTTACCGATGCGGCATGCCGTCAGATGCAAAGAGAGCGGACTCTCCGTCGCCTACGAATGGCAGCGGGCCGGTCGCTGGGAGAGACTCGCAATGTCGGTGACGGGTCAACCGCAGGATTCCGCAGCGGATTCGCACGAAGAATTCATCAGCGAGCATTACTGGGGCTATACCGCTCGGGGAGCGATCAGCAGCGAGTATGAGGTTGAGCATCCGCGCTGGCGCTTTTGGCCCGCGACAACCTGGGAATTTCAGGCCGACATTGCGTCGTTGTATGGAGAGCGATTCGCCCACGCGCTGCAGGCATCTCCCGTCTCTGCTTTCCTTGCGGAAGGCTCCCTCGTCCAGGTGAATCGCCGGTCGGCTAATTCGATCCGCCGTTAGCTTTCTCTCGACG
>JACCTI010000141.1 GCA_013812515.1 Chthoniobacterales bacterium | reverse complement strand
AAACATCGCCGCCAGCCGCGACGAGCTCGTCATGGGCGCGTTGCAGCTCCGCCTGGTCGCGCGCGAGCAGGACCACGCGGGCCCCTTCCGCGCAAAGCTGACGCGCAAGCACGAGCCCAAGACCGCGGGAGCCGCCAGTGATGACGACGACTTTGCCTTCGAAACAGATGCGCGGCGCCAGCGCACGGGCGATTCCCCATCCCATCAAAGCGGCGACGCCGAGAGCCAGCGGGAGCGAACGGTCTTTCTTCATCATGATTACAAAACGATTGCGAGGCCGGACACGGCTCGGCTGTAAAACGCTGCCAGCCCTCTCCCAACAGAGAGGTGTCCTTCTCCCGTTGGGAGAAGGTTAGGATGAGAGGCTCTTCGCGCAAGCTAGCACCCCTGTCACTTTCGAAGTCGCTTAGCCCTCTTGCAACGCCATTGTAGCCGTCTTGAGAGCGCCACGCGTATCTCGCGAGGAGCCGCGCAGAACCACGAGAGAGCGCCGTCTCGACAGAGAAGCTACCTTTGCTCACCAAGTGGTTCTCGCGCCAGTTTCTCCTGAGAGCTAAACCACTCCTAAACGGCTGAGCCGACTGGAATATTTTCGGGCGCGCGATCGGCCGCCGGTTTTTGCAAACAAAAGGCAAGCACGCCGCCAATGCCGCAAAGTAATGACGCCGCGAAGAACGGCGTCCGTCCGTACTGCGAAAGCGGCTTGTGCAGGTCAAACATGAGCAGCCACCCGCCGAGCAACGGTCCAAGCAGACGCGCGGTGCTGCCGGCCGATTGCAGCACGCCGAGGGCGCGACCCTGCCAGCTCTGATCGACCAATTGCGAGGCAAGGCCGTTGAGTGGCGGACTGGCGAAACCGGAGCCTAACGAGAGACCGAGACACGCGACGAGCAACCAGGTGAGATTCGAGCAGACAGGCAGCAGCGCGAGCGAAAGCGCGGTCACGAACAATCCGGCGCGAGCGAGTGCTCGCTCACCGAAAATGCGAACGAGCCGGCCGATCAGGCCACCTTGCACAATGACGGTGACGATCCCGATAAACCCGAAAAGGTAGCCGTTGGCGTGCGCGTCGTAGCCGAAGCGACGCTCCGTGAAGAGCGCGAAGAACGTCGTCATGATGGTGAATCCCGCCACCAGAAAGAAGTAAGTGGCAACGACCGTGCCGAAGAGCCAGCCGGTGCCGTGACGGAAGACTTCGAACAGGGACGCGTCTTCGTGCGGCTTCGCGCGATGCTCCTTCGACAAGCTCTCCGGCAAAATGAAGTACAGGAGTATCACGTTCCCAGCGGCGAGTAGGGCCGCGACGAAGAACGGCGCGCTGTATGAAACGCGGCTCATCACGCCGCCAAGCATCGGACCGAAAGTGAATCCAAGGCCGAACGCGGCGCCGATCATCCCCATCCATTTGGAACGGGTCTCCGGCGTTGTCACATCGGCGATGTATGCTTGCGGGATGGAGATGTTGCCCCCCGTGATGCCGGAGATGATGCGGGCGACGAAGAGAAGCAGGAGCGAATGGGCGAGACCCATGAGGACGAACCCCAGTGCGGTTCCGGCCAAGCTTAACATCAGAACAGGCCGGCGGCCGAAGCGATCCGAAAGCTTCCCGAGCACCGGCGTGAAGATGATCTGCATGCCGGAATAAATTCCGGTGAGCCAACCGATCGCCACTGGCGAAGCGTGGAACCCCTCCGCATAGAGCGGCAGGACGGGGATGATAATGCCAAAGCCCACCATGTCGATAAACACGGTGAGGAAGAGAACCAGAAGTGGTGAACGGGTCCGGGCCATGGCAAGCAGCTACAGTGTCGCAGCGGAGCTAATCTGCAACGGCTCGGCGCGTCAGTTGCCCTGCTCATGCTCGCGTTCATGTGCTCGTGCTCGTGCTCCCGATCGTGATCGTAATCGTGCGCGCACTTGCACTCTCTTCCCGATTTACTTAGCGTTTCATAGGAGCACGAGCACGAGAAGCAGCTGGACGGACAGGCGCTGTCCCGTCCAGTTCAAGGAACGCCACACGGGCGTCCCTCCAACGAAGACGAGCCGAGCATGAGTGAGAAAGTCTCGTGTCGTGTATTAGAGCGAGCGGAAGGAAAGCAGCGTTGGCGCTTCTGGGGCTCGCGCGCCCCGCGTGCTGGTTTTGGCGCCCTCGCCGAAACGGACTTCGCGTCCGCTCTGCAGAACAGTTCACGCCGGCGAAGGCGCCGGCGTCAGCACGCGAAGGCGGGTGCGCTCCCAGGCCAAGACGCACGCTTTAGCTCGCCGCCGATCAAACGCGAGACCTCGCACTTCTCCCGGTGCTTTGGAGCGTTCTAGAAGAACTATTACAAGCTCGAGCACGAGCACGAAATAGGAGAACTAATTGTGCCGCCGATTGAAACGCGCCACCTCGCGCTCCGTTTCGCGATCGGTCGCGCG
>JACCTI010000138.1 GCA_013812515.1 Chthoniobacterales bacterium | reverse complement strand
CGATGCCGGAGATCGTGTAAGCCAGGCGCGTGGCCAAAAAGCAGACGCCACACCGCCTGCGCCTCTGACGCGCCAGGAATGGAAGCGCGTCGCTGCCATCTTCGTCTTCTCCCTCTTCACGATTCTTTGTTGGGCCGCCTATGAGCAGAAGGGCGCTAGCGTGAACCTTTTCGCGCTCAAACTCGTTCGGACCGAAATCTTCGGCTGGCATTTTCCGTCCAGCTGGCTGCAATCCTTGACCCCGCTTTACGTCATCATGCTCGCGCCGATCTTCTCCCTGCTCTGGGTGCGCCTTGGCGATCAACAACCGTCCAGCCCAGGCAATTTACCTTTGGCCTCTTGTTCATCGGACTTGCCTACCTGCTCATGATTCTTGCTTCACTGCCCACCGCCTCCGGTCATGTGAGCCCGCTCTGGCTCGTCGGCCTCTATTTTCTGGAGGTCGTCGGCGAGATGTGCCTCAGCCCAGTCGACTTCAGTACGGTGACCAAACTGGCACTGGTCAAGCTGCTCGGCATTATGATGGGCGTCTGGTTTCTGGCCGCCGCCTTCGGCAATAAACTTGCAGGCTATTTGGGAGGCTTTTTCGTCGCCGACAATCCCCAGGTTCTCGTTAGACTCTACGGCGGGATCGCCTCGGCCTGCTCATCTCCGTGGCGCTGTTGGCGTTTCTCGCCCCGCAGGTTCGCCGGCTCATGGGGGAAGCGAAGTAGCCCATCATGAAATCCGGTTTCCTCGATAAGCTCATCGAGCGGCTTGGCCGAGTTGGGCCTGAGGAGGTGCAGAATTACCTCCTCCGCCTCGCCCAGGAAAAGGGTCTTATCGAGACTGTTTTCAACGCCATTCAGGAAGGCATCATCGTGAGCGACGGCGATGGTCGCATCACATACGTGAACGACGCCGCCTGCGAGCTCTTTGGGTTCGAAGCGGAACGGTCGATCGGCAAACGGCTCGATGAACGCGTCCGCGGCCTCGATTGGTCGGCGCTCTCCAGTTCCAGCGGTCCGATCAGCCGCGACATGGAAATCTTCTATCCGGCGAATAAGTTCATCAACTTCTACATCGTCCCCCTTCTGATGGAACATCGCGCGAAAGGAGGACGCGCCCGAAGGAGTGCCGAGCAGGTGGGTTACGCCATGATCCTGCGCGATATCACTGAAACGCGACGTTCGACCGAGAAGACGATCGAGTCAGAGCGTTTGAATGCGCTCACATTGCTGGCCGCGGGCGTGGCGCACGAGATAGGGAACCCGCTTAATTCGCTCCACATTCATCTTCAATTGATGGAGCGCCAGGTGCGCGAGTTCGATGGGCGGGTTGCCGCCCAGCTCCAGGAGTCGATTGACATTGCCCGCTCCGAGATCAGCCGATTGGACTCCATCGTGACGCAATTCCTGAGCGCGATTCGTCCGTCAAAACCGCAGCTTCATTCGGAAAATGTGAACGCCATTGTCCACGCGGCCGTTCGCTTCTTCGCTGCCGAAATCGAGGACCGCGACATCGTCGTCGAGCAGGAGCTCCGTTCTGACCTCCCGCTGCTTGAGCTGGACAGCGATCAGATGAAGCAGGCGTTCTATAACGTGATCAAGAACAGCTTCGAGGCGATGAAACGCCATGGAGTTCTCCACATTCGCACCGACATGGAGGAGCGGCACGTGCTCGTGAGCTTCACCGATACTGGCGGCGGCATGTCCGCGGAAACGCTGAGCCGCGTCTTTGAGCCGTATTACACGACGAAGCCTGCCGGCTCTGGCCTGGGCCTGCTCATCGTCCGACGAATCGTTCGGGAACACGGAGGCGAGTTGGCCGTCGAAAGCCATGAAGGCAAAGGCCTCACCCTGACGATCCGGTTGCCGCATGCGAACCCGCGGATTCGCATGCTCGAAGCGGGCAAGACTTACGAAAACGAGCTTCCTGGCGACTGATGGTACTGCTCCTGTCTTCGCCAATGTTTGAATGTGCGCCTGCACTGGAATGTGTGGCGATGACAGGAGCATTGCCCTCCATGCGATTTGCAACGAACTCCGCGACCCGCTAGGACAATGCGCATGCTTCCTCTACGCGTCGCCGCTGCGTTCCTTTTCATCTCAACCATTCCTCTCTCCGCAAACGCGCAAACGCGGTCTGGCGTCATCCCGCCGGATTGGGTGCCAGCACTCGCGCCATCCATTAAATCCGCACTCAATCATCTGAGAGAGGCAAATTCGCAGGCGGAGATGAATTCGCTGAGCCGACAGGTCGCGGACATGACCGACGCGCAGCTCTTGATCGCCTATGTGCGTCTTTACGATCTGCTCTCCGCGACAGAGCGCGCGAAATTGCGCGAGGAGCAAAGTCGCTGGTTGAAAGAACGCTCAAAGGTGGCCAGGAAAGGAGTCGAATCGGAAGGCGGCTCGCTTGCGCCGCTAGAAGCAAATAACGCGGAAGTCACATACACAGAGAAACGTCTCGGCGAATTGCGGGCGCGGCTGAAGACCGCAGAAAAGAAGAAGAAAACGGCTGAGGAGTAGGAAGTTGTAGCCGCGTCGCTGTGTTGACACGACGCGCTTTCTGCAACGAGGCAGCGTTCACGGCGGCAGAGCGCCGGTGCTCCAGCTATGTCACGCCCGTCGGGATAATGCCGGCACGCTCGACCATCAGAATGACCGTCCGTTCCGGTGCGCGCGGCCGATGCTTCACACCCTTCGGAATCACCACGCTCTTGCCTGCCGTGAGCTCCAGCGTCCGGTCTTCCAAGTCGATCAGGAACCGCCCGCTCACCACGTAGAAGAACTCGTCCTCGTTGTCGTGATGATGCCAGTGATATTCGCCTTCCACCACACCTAGCCTAACGACCGCTTCATCCACCCGGCAGAGCGTCTGGTTAAACCACTGATCCTGACACGCGGCGACGAGCCGCGGCACGTCGATCAGCTCGAGCGGCCCGTGCAAGACGTTCAGGCGCGTGTTGTAAGAAAAGCCGGTCGGGGATTGGTCGTTACCGTCATTGTTCATGACGGTAATCTGATCTCAAGCCGCGCAGGATAAAAGCCATTCAACCGTCGCGCCGGCGAATACTTCCGGCGCCGGTGATGTCCTTCTGAACTGTCTTCGGCTCCCCGGTGTACCTCACTTTTCCCGCGCCTGAAATATCCACCTTCAGCACTTCGCTGACGTTTACATCCGCGCGACCAGCTCCGCTGATTGACAACTCCATCGCCCGCGCGACGAGCGAACCAGCATCCAGGCGGCTCGCTCCATTCAGCTCCGCCGAGACCGCGCTTACATTACCATTAAGCGCGACCCGCGTAGCACCATTTGATTCAAGGTAGAACTCCGGTCCGGAGAGATTTGACGCGACGAGTCGCACCGCGCCGTTTAACTGCGCGTTAGTCAGCGTAGCCGTTGCAATGTTGATCTTGATCCCGTGGGTTCCCCGCAGCGGCTTGATCCATTCGATCCGCAGAGTGTCGCCAGAAAGGTGCGTGCGGATGTACTCGAGAAGATTTTCGTCCGTCGTCACAGTGAGAGCAGGGGTCGGCGCACTCGTCCAGGTCACCTCGAAGGCGCCGTCGGCCTCCAGTTT
>JACCTI010000123.1 GCA_013812515.1 Chthoniobacterales bacterium | reverse complement strand
GGCTGCGGACGGAGCGGTTCGCGTGACACCGCCATTCAAGCCTTTCCTGGAAGAGAAAATGTGGTTTGCGCTCTTCTGGCTACAGCCGCTCCGCGAGTTCTGGCGTCGCGAATTAGGCGACAAATATTTCACGAAATTGCAGCAGGTGATCCCGTACACGTGGCTGCTGGACCCGACGCCGCTCCCACAGCACGCGGTCATCCCACGCCTCGAGATTCACGACTGGCGCGAAGCCGGCCAGCTCAGCCAGAAGGAGCGCGAATTGTTGCTGAAAGTAAGCGGATTTTCACCGCTGGGCTGGGGCAGCCGCGGCGTGTCGGTTGGTCAGGATCTGCCGGGAGCGGAATGGCAGCGGCTGATCGAAGAAGCGCTCGCGACATTCGAGTCGGGACCGAAAATCATGCAACGATTTCACAAGGCGCGCATCGTGGAACACCCGCACTGGCCGCATGGTTCGGATGAGCCAATCGCTATGCGCGGCCGGGTGCGGCTCTGTCCCTATTATTTTGTCGAGCAGGGGAAGGTGCACTTGCGCGGCGCGCTCGCCACGATTGTGCCAGCGGATAAAAAGCTGCTCCATGGAATGCGCGATGCCATCCTGGTGCCGTCCGCAATCACGACGGGCTCCTGAATGAGCAGACTGCGGATTCTCTTGAAAAACATCCAGGGGGCAGGTATGCAAACGCCGCTTTGAGAGCCCCTCGCGCATGATGCCCGCCGAAGCCACGATGCCGCCACGACAGCGGTTCGGCGAAACCATGCGGAGGGATTTATGGTGGGCGCAGCCGCTGCTAATCTTTTGCGGCTTCGGCGCCTTCATTCTTTACTCGACCTGGGCGGCCTTTCAGGGAACGCACTACCATTTCGGTCCTTATCTCTCGCCGTTTTACTCGCCGGAGTTGTTTGGCGATTCGCCGCACAGTTGGTTTGGGACGAAGCCGAGCTGGTGGCCCGGCTGGTTGCTGTTCTCGCCGGCTCTTTTGATTTTATGGGCTCCGGGTGGATTGCGGCTCACCTGCTATTATTATCGAGGCGCTTATTACAAAGCGATGTGGGCTGATCCCCCAGCCTGCACGGTTGGCGAACCGCGAAAGACGTATCTCGGCGAGCGTTCGTTTCCGCTTATTATGCAGAACGTCCATCGCTACTTTCTTTACCTCGCGATCTTCTTCATCATCATCCTGAGCTTCGATGTCTGGAAGGCGATGTGGTTCGCGGATGGTCTCGGCATTGGAATCGGGACCATTGTCCTCGCAATCAACGTCGTCTTGTTAGGCGCGTTCACCTTCGGCTGCCATGCGTTGCGACATCTCGTGGGCGGTTTTCGTGATCAACTCTCGCGCTCGCCCACCTTTCCCGCCTACCGATGTGTCAGCTGTCTCAATCGGCGCCACATGCTTTGGGCGTGGCTCAGCCTCTTCTGGGTCGGCTTCAGCGATCTTTACGTGCGCATGTGTTCCATGGGCATCTGGCACGACTTCCGGTTGCTCTGACGATGATCGGCTACAAGCCCAGCCTTCCAGAGCTCGAGCCAGAAATGCTGAGCGCGATCGTGCAGCGAATCGTCGCGGTCAACGCCCCGGAAGCGATCGTGCTTTTTGGAAGCCGTGCGCACGGCATGCATCGGCCAGAGAGCGATATCGACCTGATCGTGGTGCGTGACTCGAAGGAGCCCTCCTACAAACGCGCCGTGCCGATCTATGCCGCGTTGAGCGATCTTCCGATCGAAGTGGATATGGACGTCCTGGTTTACACACCAGAAGAAATCGACGAGTGGCGTGGAGCGAGCGCCGCCTTCATCACCACCGCCTTGCGACAGGGCCGGAGGATTTATGAAAGGCAACCGTGATGCGGCGCGGGCATGGCTGGCGAAAGGCGAAAGCGACCTCGCCGCAGCGCATCTTTGCATCAACGCCGACATTGCTCTTGATGCCGCTTGGTTTCATTGCCAGCAAGCGGTCGAAAAGTTTCTGAAAGCGTGGCTCGTTGCGCGCGAAACACAGTTTCCATTTGTGCATGATCTCGGAAAACTGGTGAGCCTCTGTGCCGGCTCCGACACCCATTTCGAGCGACTTCGGCCGGAAGCGCTCGCTCTGACGCCATTCGCAGTTCAGGTGCGTTACTCGGCGGAGTTTTGGCCGACCGGCTCCGATGCGAATCTCGCGCTCCAGGCAGCGAAAACCATTCAGCAGGTTGTGAAGGAACGTTGGCCGGTTAGCTAGCTGCTTCAGATGGCCGAATACGACAGCTTCACTCACGATGTGCTCGTTATCGGCGCGGGGGGTGCGGGTTTGCGCGCGGCGATTGAAGCTTCCGCCGCGGGCGTATCCGTTGGGCTGGTCTGCAAATCACTTCTCGGCAAGGCGCACACCGTCATGGCGGAAGGCGGAATCGCGGCGGCGCTCGCGAATGTCGACGATCGCGACAATTGGCGGGTCCATTTCGCGGACACAATGCGCGGCGGCCAATACGTGAACAACTGGCGGATGGCCGAGCTGCACGCGAAAGAAGCGCCGGACCGTGTGCGTGAGCTGGAAGCCTGGGGCGCAGTGTTCGATCGCACAAAAGACGGTCGAATCCTGCAGAGGAATTTCGGCGGGCATCGTTATCCGCGGCTCGCCCATGTCGGCGATCGCACTGGGCTCGAGATGATCCGGACGCTGCAGGATCACGGCGTCCATCAGGGCATCGATGTTCACATGGAGCACACCGTGCTTGCTCTTTTGACCCAGGACGGCCGGGTGGTGGGTGCCTTTGGCTATGAACGGGAGCGCGGCCGTTTTAGAATTTTCCGCGCGAAAGCTGTTGTGCTCGCGACCGGCGGCATCGGCCGCGCTTATTCGATCACGAGCAATAGTTGGGAGTACACCGGAGATGGGCATTCACTCGCCTACCGGGCCGGCGCGGAGTTGATCGACATGGAGTTTGTCCAATTCCATCCCACGGGCATGGTCTGGCCGCCGAGCGTGCGCGGAATTCTCGTCACGGAAGGTGTGCGGGGGGAAGGCGGAGTCCTGACAAATCGCGCCGGACGCCGGTTCATGTTCGATGATATCCCGGAGAATTACCGCACCCAGACGGCCGACAGTGAAGAGGAAGGGTGGCGTTATTGTCAGGGGGACAAGAATGCGCGGCGGCCGCCGGAGCTCCTGACGCGCGATCACGTGGCGCGGTGCATCGTGCGCGAGATCAAAGAAGGCCGCGGCAGTCCACACGGGGGCGTTTTTCTCGACATCGCCTGGATCAAGAAACGCCTCGCAAACGGCACCGACCACATCAAGCGCAAGCTGCCGAGCATGTATCATCAGTTCAAGCAGCTGGCCGATATCGACATCACTGAGCAGCCGATGGAGGTCGGGCCAACCACCCACTACGTCATGGGCGGGATCCACGTCGACGCCGACACGCAAATGTCGCGCGTGCCGGGACTCTTCGCGGCCGGCGAATGCGCGGCCGGCATCAACGGCGCCAACCGGCTCGGCGGCAACTCGCTTTCGGACCTTCTCGTTTTCGGGAAACGCGCGGGGGAATACGCGGCGAAGTTTGCGCAAGACAATTCGTTAGGCGAGATCGACCACGCAATGGTTGAAGGCGTGGCGGGCGAGGCGGTGCGTCCGTTCGATGAAAGCGGCGGCGCGAATCCTTATGAAGTGCAAAGGGATCTCCAGGAGTTGATGCAGGCTAACGTGGGCATCGTGCGCACGGAGACAGAAATGCAATTTGCGCTCGAGGAGTTGCAAGGATTGAAGAGGCGAGCCGCGCAAGCGGAAGTGACGGGCCATCGCGAGTTCAACCCGGCCTGGCACACCGCGCTCGATTTGCAAAATCTGCTGACGGTCGCGGAAGCGGTCACGCGAGCCGCACTGGAGCGGAAGGAAAGTCGCGGCGCACAGTTCCGCGATGATTATCCGGAGAAAAACGAGCGTTTTTCCACGGTGAACACGATGATCTCCAGAACGGAGGACGGGTCGATGCAGATTCGCCTGGAGCCGTTGAAGGAAATGCCTGACCATCTCAAGCGGGTCATCGAGGAGATGAAATGAAGTCGTGAGTCGTGAATCGGAATGCGTGAATCGGGGAGCAGCTTAATGACTAGTGCAGCGACGCGACAGACTCACTCTACCTTCGAAGATCTGGAAGTGTACCAGGTCGCTCGGGAATTTCGAAAGATGATGTATCGAATCGCGGCGCAATTGCCCGAGACGGAAAAGTTTGGTCTCGCAAGCCAAGTTCGCCGAGCTGCGGTCTCGCTCACGAACAACATCGCGGAAGGGCATGGA
>JACCTI010000107.1 GCA_013812515.1 Chthoniobacterales bacterium | reverse complement strand
TTCCGCGCCTCTTCCTTGTTCGTGTCGTCCGGCGCCCCCACGTAGCCCAGCAGGTGCGCGGCGAGCGCGCCATACACATAGGAGCGGACCGGTTTGATCGCGATATCTACGCCGGGCAGACCCACGTCGTGTTCCGAGAACTTCGCCATCGTCTCAAAATCGATGTCTTTGATGTAGGAAAACGGAACCTCTGTGTTCGTGCGGTAATGCTTCTGGAGTTTGTTCGCGTTGTAGTCCCGGGCGAGATCAAGATCATCGAGCCGCGGGACGACGCCATCATTGACGATCTTCACGATGTCCGCCTCTTTCATGTCCTTCGGCATGCCGTTGATCGTGGCGCGATACTCAGTCACAGGAGGCTGCCCAAGACGCTGGCGGTAGCCCTTCACCATTTCCGGCAGATAAAAGTCGACCTCGTAGCTGGCCCGGTTTTGCACAAGCGTGACCCCGTTGCGGTCGCGGATTTCCCCACGAATCGACGGAATGCGCACCGTCACCTCCGAGCTGCCGCGAATCTTCGCGGTCCATTCCTTGCCGCGCGCGACCTGCACCCACCAAAGCTGCGCCACGACCGCTCCGATGCCCAGGAGCATGAACATTCCGAGCACCTGAATTCGCAGGCGCGGGCTCAGGCGACGGCGATTCATCGGTAGGTCTCCGGTTCCGGGATGAACGGGTTGCCGGTGGCATCTCCGATTGCGTGCAGGAACCAGAATACCAGCGGGGCCATAAGCATTGCGAGCACGCCCGGCCCGCCGATTTGCCACCAGGCTTCCGGAGTGAATAAGATGGAACCGCGGCGAAAAGCGATCATGAGATATTGGGTGAGAAGCAGCAGCGACGTGCAGATGCCGCTCATGACGCAATGAATCTCCCAGCGCCCCCGGATGAACAAAGGCCTGAGCCCATGCATAATCGACGCTAACACGGCGTAGATCATTATTGATGATCCCAGCGCGATTTCAACTCGCGCGCCGACCACCTGCATCGTGAACACGTCCAGCAGAAAACCGGCGACGAACGAGAGCGCCAGCATGAGCGGGAACGGCAGCGCCATTGCCCCGTAAAAAACGATGACTGGCACAATGTAAATGTGCGCGTTGTACATCCACTCGAGCGGTGGGATGAAAAGCTCGATCATCTGCGCGAGAAAAACCAACACCACCAGGATCGTGAAGAAGATCATTTCCGTCCTGTGACCACGAAGACATCTTCGAGCTTCGCAAGATTAACGGCGGGTGTGATCCGCGCCTGCCCATCGAGTTCACGGACGCGGTAGTCCTTCACTGTTCCGATGAGCAAGCCCGACGGGAAAACGCCCCCTACACCGGACGTGTAAGCTTTCTGGCCCGGTTGGAGATTCGCCTGCTTCGAGAGGAAGTTCAGATCCAGCAAGGGCATGAGTGCGCCCGCGACTCGCTCCCCCGAGACAATCCCCTGCTCGCGCGTCCCTTCCACCGTCACCGCCACGCGGCAGTTTTCGTCGGAGACGAGCAAGACCACTGAGATGCTGTCGCTCACCGTGGTTGTCTTGCCGACCAGGCCTTCTTGCGTCACAACCGGCATATCAGTTTCGATTCCGTCCTGTTT
This sequence comes from Chthoniobacterales bacterium, assembly GCA_013812515.1. Taxonomy (GTDB): domain Bacteria; phylum Verrucomicrobiota; class Verrucomicrobiia; order Chthoniobacterales; family UBA10450; genus JACCTI01. Next base: position 15,871 of record JACCTI010000107.1, on the reverse strand, counting down.
GCCGCGATTGATCGTTACCGTCCGCCACCAGGTGGAAGCATCACGTGTGACAATCTCGGCTGGAACGAGTCTGAAGATCGAGCGCTCGCGATAATTCAGCGCCGTGCGCAGACGGTTGACCTCATGCTCCACATCGCGCAGAGCCTGGTTTGTCGCCTTGAGGGCCCGGTTCTCTACTCGCAACGCGCTGTTCTCGCGCTCGATTTCTTCAAGCGATTTCAAGCCGGTCCTTACGGAGGTGATCTGCTTTTGCAGCCCCGAGCCAGTAGTCAGGAACGGTGCGATCAGCTGATAGAAGCCCGCCTGTAATTTGCGCGTGCCGTCTGCGCCGAAGCTCAGGAAGTATAACAGAACCGCCGCCAGGATCAGCAGCGCGATCACGCTGGAGCGGTTCATCAAGATTGCTTAGTGCTGATGCCGATCGCCAATTAAGCAATGCGCTCAGCGTGAGCGAAGTTGCAAATCAGAAGCCCTGATCAGAAACTTTTTTAACGCCACGACCGATCGGTCGAAGCTACCTGGCGCAGAAATTTAAGCTCATTGAGGCATTTGCCGGTTCCTTCCGCGACCGCGCTCAGCGGATCTTCCGCTACATGGACAGGCAAGCCGGTTTCCTCACTCAAAAGCCTATCGAGACCGCGCAGCAACGCGCCGCCGCCTGCGAGAACGAGGCCCCGATCCACCAGATCCGCCGACAGCTCCGGCGGGCAGCGTTCCAAGGTAATGCGAACCGAATCGACAATTGTAGAAATTGGCTCGAGCAACGCTTCGCGCACTTCCTGCGAAGTGATCATCAACGTCTTCGGCAGACCAGCGACCAAATCGCGTCCTTTCACTTCGACGCTTGTCTCTTTTTCGCTCGGATACGCGGAGCCGATCTTGATTTTGATCTCTTCTGCTGTGCGCTCGCCGATCATCAGGTTATACGCGCGCTTCATGTACTGCACGATGGCTTCGTCCAATTCGTCGCCGGCGACGCGGACGCTACGGCTGAAAACGATTCCCGAGAGCGAAATCAACGCGACTTCCGTTGTCCCGCCGCCGATATCGATGATCATGTTGCCGGCCGGATCCTGCACCGGAAGACCGACGCCGATCGCCGCCGCCATCGGTTCCTCGATCAGGTAAACTTCCCGCGCTCCCGCGTGCGTGGCCGATTCGCGGACGGCGCGCTTCTCCACTTCAGTGATGCCCGACGGCACTGCGATGACGACGCGTGGGTGGGGCTTCATCCCCATCCGGCGGTTGTGCACCTTGTCTATGAAGTGCCGGAGCATCGCTTCGGTCACTTCGAAGTCCGCAATCACGCCGTCCTTTAGCGGACGCACCGCCACAATGTTCGACGGCGTGCGGCCGAGCATTCGCTTCGCTTCGTCCCCGACGGCCAGCACTTTATTCGTGCCAGCCTGGACCGCGACGACGGAAGGCTCGCGCAGAACGATGCCTTGGTCTTTGACATACACCAGGGTGTTGGCGGTCCCCAGATCGATGCCGATGTCGCTGGATAACCAACCCAAAAGTCCGTTGAACATGAGTAAATTAGGTCGTTGAAACGCGTCTCAGTCTGCCGCGCGCGCCTCTAATTTCTCGACCAGAGCAGCTTCCGTGCGCTGCCATCCAGGTGACGACCGGCTGAAACGCAGAGTATCTAGGAACGAAGCTTGGTATCGTCAAGGGAAAGCTACCGGCACAGCACCCGGCACGCTTAACATCCAATTCTCAACTTGCGCGTCCAATGAGCAGACGCGCGATTCAGACTCTCTACCTCGAAAAGTTGATCGTTGGACGTTAGACCTTGGACGTTGGAGTTTCTCCCGCCGATGCCCGACCTGCCCAGACCGATTCTCGTCGCGCCGTCCATCCTGGCGGCTGATTTTTCAAAGCTTCCCGAAGAGATGCGGCGTGTCGAAGCAGCCGGGGCAGACTGGATTCATTGCGATATCATGGACGGCCATTTCGTCGACAACATCTCTTTTGGCCCCGCGATGGTGGGGATGGTCCGCAGGCTGACGAAACTACCGCTTGACGTGCACCTAATGATTGAGCGTCCAGATCACTACCTGCCTCGTTTCATTGAGGCGGGTGCCGATTCCATAACCGTGCACGTCGAAACGGAAGCCCAGCACGATGTCGGCAGCACATTGCGGCAGATTCGAGAAGCGAATTGTCACGTGGGGCTGACCTTGAACCCTGCGACCGATTTCGAATGCCTCGAACCGTACCTCGCTCAGATTGATCTGCTCCTTGTGATGACTGTTCACCCCGGCTTCGGCGGGCAACGGTTCCGCGATGAGCAAATGGAGAAGATTCAGCGCGCGTGCAATTGGCGCAGAACAAACCACGCGAAGTTCGACATCGAAGTCGACGGCGGGATCAATGCGCAGACCGCGGCGTTAGCCGTTCAGCAGGGCGCGAACGTTCTCGTCGCGGGCACCTCGATCTTCCGTGCCGCAGATTACGCCCAGGCGATTGCGAGCCTGCGCGGTCCGGCCGCGGCATCACCTGTCGCTCGTTAGGGAGGCGTCGCCTTGATCGACCAGCGCCGCTTCCGGTACGGTCGTCATGCCGTGGCGGGTGTGCTAACCAGGGATGTCTCCGACATGACTTCGTCGTTCTGCGTAACGCGGACGACTTCCTCGACCGTCGTAATCGCTTGCGCGACCCGTCGCCAGCCATCCTGCCGCAACGTGATCATCCCATCCTGGATGGCGCGCTGCTTCAATTCCGACCCGGTCGCCTTTTGAATAATCAAACGGCGCAGACCCTCCGTCACAACGCAAATTTCATAGATCGCGGTCCGCCCTCGGTACCCGGTCTGCCGGCAGTTTTCGCAGCCCTCGCCGCGAAAATATTTGAGATTGTTCGAAACGATCGCGTCGATTTCCTTCAGGTATTCGACGGGATAACCGGCCAGAACCTTACAGTCTGGACAAATGGTTCGCACCAGCCGCTGGGCCAGGAACGCTCGCACCGTGGAGGCGAGGAGGAATTGCTCCACGCCCATGTCAAGCAAGCGCGTGATCCCCCCGACCGCGTCGTTCGTGTGCAAGGTGCTAAACACGAGGTGCCCGGTCATGGCCGCCCTGATCGCGATCTCCGCGGTCTCGAAATCTCGGATTTCTCCGACCATAATTACATTCGGGTCCTGCCGCAGGATGTGACGAAGCCCTTTCGCGAAGGTGAGATCGATCTCCGGCTTCACATCGATTTGGGAGACGCCTTGCAAACGATATTCCACCGGCTCCTCGATTGTAATAATACGCCGCTCAACGGAATTGATGCTGCTCAGGAAGCAATAGAGCGACGTCGACTTCCCGGAGCCCGTTGGGCCGGTCACGAGCACTATTCCGTTCGGCTGGCCCAGCAACGATTGCACAGTGCGGGAATGCTCCGGACTCAGATCAAGCCGTTCGAAACCGAACTGTTCGTGCTGTTGATCGCGGCTGAGCAGACGCAGGCTGATCGACTCTCCGTTCACCGTCGGGATCGTCGAAACGCGCACGTCGATATTTTGCGATTTCGCCTGGAGATTGATCCGGCCATCCTGCGGCAAACGCCGCTCCGCAATGTCCATATGCGCCATCACTTTCAAGCGCGAGATGATCGCCGACTGCAGCAGGCGCAGCTGCGGCGGCACCGCGACTTCGTGCAGAATGCCATCAATGCGATAACGGATGCGCAGATCGTTTTCGAGCGGCTCGACGTGAATGTCGGTCGCGCGTTCCACGATCGCCTCGCGAATGATCTGGTTCACGAACTTAACGACGGAGGCTTCGGGATCGTCCGCGTTCAAATCGGTGCTCAACTCGACATCCTGGTCCGCCTCGAACGAACGATTCGTCTTCAGGATTTCGTCGAACGTTTCCGCGCCGACGCCGTAAACCGTTTTCATCGCGCGCAGAATTTGCGCGCGCGGAACGAGGACCCATTCCGGCGGCTGCTTCAGAAGTTGTGAAGCAAGCTGGCGGCCGACGGAGTTGAAGAGGTCGTAAGTCGCAAGCACAACCGCGTTCTCCTTCACCTCAATGGGCAGGATGTGGTGCTGGAAAACGAAGCGGCTGGGCAGCAACGATAACGTCTGCCGATCGATGCTCTTCGCATCAATCGAGGTGACCGGAACGTGGAAGAAATCGCCAATCGCGCCGAGGAACCGGTTCTCGTCGACTTTGCCGGAATCAAGAACCTGCGCGGTCCACGAGCCGCCATTCAAATTCGTGGAGAGCTGCGCCGCCTCCTCACGACTTGGCACACCGGCCGCGATCAGCAGATCAATCAGCGATTTGCCAAGCGCCGGGTTCATTTGTAATCACTGGCAGGAAGATCAGGCGCGGGCAGCTGTTTGCCGTCGTACGCCTTCGGACAATCGGGGCAATCGTCTTCCTCGAGCTCTGGTCCGAAATGAGTCTTGTCACTAGTTTTCTGCCGCAGCCGCTGCACATCCAGTTTCGTCAGACTGACCTCGGGGCGCATCAAGATGATCAATTCCTCGCGTATTTTGGTCTTCCCGGTGTTTCGAAACAGCCCGCCCAGGACAGGAATACGACTCAAAACTGGAATACCAGATTGGTCGCGCCTTTGGCGGTCTGTGACTAACCCGCCGAGAACGATGGTAGAGCAATCAGGGGTTGTAACCGACGTCTTGATATACCGCGTCGAAATATTCGGGATGTCGTTATTATCCACCCGCGTCGTGCCGGCCACCTCGTCCAGCTTCTGCAGAATGTCGAGGCTGACTTCCTTCTCGGAATTGATCAGGGGAACGACTTCGAGTTGGAGCGCCACTTTCTTGAATTGAATGTTCGATTGTTGAGCCAGACCGCCGGTGATGATGCCGCCTCCATTGTTGGTTGAGATCGTGCTAACCGGGACCGGGATCTCCGTCCCTGAAGCAATGATCGCCTTCTTATTGTTGCTCGTAAAAACGGTCGGGCGCGAAATCGTCTTGAAGCGACCGGTCTCATCAAGCGCATGAACGATGGCAGTCAGTCCGAAACCCGCATTGATGAAGACATTTGCCCCCCCCGTGGCAGCAGTCGCCGCGAATGGAATGAAGCTCCGCAAAGCATTAAAGGGCGCACCGGCGTTGCGCGAAATGCCACCAATGCCGCCGGTGCTTTCGGTACCATTGCTTCCTGGCCCTTCGAATTTTTTGAAACGCTGAAAATAATCCACGCCGAACTCCTCGTTATTCCTGAGCGTCAAACTTCCAATCACCGTGCTCAATTTCACTTGTGGCGCGCTCACATCCATCTCATTCAGGAGCTTTTGGACCTTCACCACGACCTCGCGGTTGCCGAGGATGATGATCGTGTTCGCACGCTGATCGGCGATGATCTTGGCATTGCCGATCGTCACCGCCTTTGGTGTCGTATCGACGGCCTGCGTGGAGAGTTCCTCGGCCACATTCAGGCCGCTGTCGGTTCCCGTTGCATTCGATCCGAAGTCGCTCGTGGTCGAGGCGCTCGTGCTCGGGATCCGGCGGTTCTGATTTGGCTGCTGCTGTTGCTGATTGATGTTTGGATTCACTCCGGTGTCAGCGCCGCCGGCCTGATTGCTCCCAGGTTCCGTCAACGCCTGCACGATCACCGGGAGCACATCCGCGGCTGAGATATAACGCAGTGGGCGCGTGACCGGTTTGGCGAAGTCCACGTTCGCGTCGAACTCCGCGATCAACCGCCGAACAAAAGGCATGTTCACTGGCCGCGTGATCACGTGAATGCGGTTTGTGCGCACATCCGCCGCTAACTTAATCTTCCCGACGACGACTGACTCTTCAGATAGCGCGGCGAACGGCCCGAGGTCGCCTTCGAGCTGGAGCGCCTGCTGGGTTGCCGGAACAGGAGCTCCAGGCCGAACGTTCCGCACTGCGCCTGCTCCAGGGCCTGGTGCTCCCGGGGTTCCCGTCTGCGTCCCCTTTTCGAAAACGTCTCTCAACATGTCAACTACCTTGCCGGCATCCGCGCGCTCCAGTTTGATAAACTCGCTCACCACTTCGGCCGGCGGGATATCGACCTGATTGATGATGTTCACCAGACTCCGGATGACGCTTGAGTTTTCCGTCACCAGAATGCTGGACGATTTCGGCAGCGCGAGGAATGACGTGTACGGCTGCGGCGGAGAAAGATATTGCCCTAGCACCTGTTGCAGCTCCGTCGGATCGGCAAAGCGCAGCTTAAAGAGAAAACTGATCACGTGATCGCCCGATGGGATGAGCGCTTCATCCGAGATAATTGGCACCCCCGCGGTGCGCGGATTTTTACCCGTCCCGATGACCTTCACGATCTCATTGTCGGACGGGACTAACGAGTAACCGTTCAGAAGCAGATTAATTTCGATGATCTTGATCGCCTCTTCGCGCGGGATCGGTTTGGCGACGAAGATGTTGACCTTCCCCTGCACGAAATTGTCCATGATCAGCGTCTTGCCGGTCAATGTTTCGTAGAGGCGCAGGACGTCGGCGACGTCGCTATTCGGATACTGCAACTGCACCATTTCCGGAGCGCCGGGGGGCGCGGTTGGAGCGACGGTGACATCAGTGCCGACGATTGGGCTGCGCGTCACCGCCGGAATCTGGCCGGAGGAGAGACGGACAAGACCCAGCGCGAGAACGGCGAGGTACAAGGAGCGGAGCACCCGCCTATTTATAAGTGTAGCCATGATGGGTCAACTGGTGCACGAGACAAACCGGTACGCTTTTGTATACCAGTTTTCCCCGGTTGAATGAAAGGAATCTATCAACTGGAAGTTCAGAGAGCTATATCTGTTTCCACCGACTCGGCATGATTGTGCGCTTTTCCACCATTCTCGCGCTAACGGCGGCTGCTGTGCCGTTCTCGTCACTCGGTGCGGCAGCAGAACCAACGACCGCGATTCGCGCCGTGCTCCAGGCGCAGGCCGACGCGTGGAATCGCGGCGACGTGAATGGATATATGAACGGTTACGCTCGCGGGAACTCCACAGTGTTTGTCTCCGGTGACACGGTGACCCGTGGCTGGGACACGGTGCGTGTTCGCTACGCGAAGAAATACGACAGCCGCGAGAAGATGGGCACCCTTACGTTTTCCGAGGTGAACGTCACGCCGATCAGCAGCGACGCCGCTCTGGTGATCGGCCGTTGGAAGCTCACGCGCAAAAGCGACAAGCCGCATGGCCGGTTCACGCTCATTTTCCGGCGCCTGCCTGAAGGGTGGCGGATCGTGCACGACCATACCTCCGTTGCGACTCCGTGATTTCGGCGGCTTCATCCGCCGCAGTGTGCAGGTCTGTTCGGTCGCAGACGGGCGCTACATGCTTCGCGCTCGGCGGTCACAGAACGCCGAACATCGAGTGGGTAAATCTCGCCTTGGTATGGCCAATCGTCCGACCGTATGACAAAGCCGGCCCCCCCGGATTCTCGCGTACGTTGCGGAGCACATGATCGAAGAAGCCTTTCTGCCAGTAGGGAGCTTGGATTTGGACTGAGCGCAGAGTTTTGGATCGCGTTCTTCAGCGACTTCATCCAGTCCGCTATAATAGTGCACTCGTCGTCAAAAGCGACAAATGCGGGGAAGTGATCCGGCATTAGCACGTAGCGGCCGACCCACGCATCGCGCTCAGACCATTCCTCGCGAATTCTGAGAACCGGTCGTGAACGGCTGCGCTTGCGAGGAGTCTTCTCCTCTCCGCCGTGCGCGCAGTCACAAAACAGAGAGGCGAGCGTGGAAAAATTCTATCGAGGCTGTGCAGACGCGGGGGATGCTGCGTCTGTTCCGGAGCGAAGGATTCGGCAGTCCGCCGCTACAAAGGGAGAGAGCGCAATCTAGCGAGGATCTTCTCGTGGATTCCCTCGAAACCGCCGTTGCTGAAAACGACGACGACATCATCGTGTTGTAGCAAGGGTATCAGGCGCTCGACGATGTGCGCCGCATCCGGCTCGTAAAACGCCGGCCGGCCCGAATCTGCAATCGCCTGCACCACCGCCTCGGGATTCAATCGCTCGCCATCGGCGATTTGATCTAAACGCGCGACCTGCGAGATAAAGATGCCATCCGCGAGTTTCAGCGCGTCCGGCAACTGCTGCTGAAAGACAGCGCGGCGCGTCGTGTTCGAGCGCGGCTCAAAAAGCGCCCACAGCCGGTGACCGGCATAGCGATGACGCAAGGCGGTAAGCGTCTGCGCGATCGCCGTCGGATGGTGTCCGAAGTCATCGATCACCTTCACGCCACGGGCTTCGCCGCGCACTTCCTGTCGGCGTGCGATCCCTTTAAAGCTGGCGAGCGCCTCCTGAATTTGCGCCATGGCAGCCCCATAGAACTTCGCGGCTGAAATTGCCATCGCGGCATTCCGCACATTGAATTCACCAATCAGCGGCAGCTCGAAAACCTCTTCGCCGAGTGCGAAACGTGAGCCTTCCGAAGAATAGGCGACCTCGCGGATTCGTTGCGCACAATTCTCGGAGAATCCCACTTCAACAATCGGCGCGAGCGACTCGTCGGCCACGCTCAGGCAGTTCGGATCGTCGCCGTTCAAGAGCACCATTCCGTTCTGCGGCACGATGCGCAGGAGGTGGCGGAAACTCGTCCTGATCTGCTCCAGATCGCGGAAGATATCCGCGTGATCGAACTCGATGTTGTTCACGATCAAAAGCTCCGGCAGGTAGTGGACGAACTTCGAGCGCTTGTCGAAAAACGCGCTGTCGTATTCGTCGCCCTCGATGACGAAGAACTTCGACTCGTTAAAAAGCGCGCCTTGGCCAAGGTTCTTCGGAATGCCACCGATCATGTAGCTCGGCTCAAATCCAGCTCGCGTCATGATCCACGTCAGGAGCGCGGTCGTGGTCGTTTTCCCATGCGTTCCCGTCACCACCAGGTTGTGGCGATTGCGCAGGAAGAACTGCTGGAGCACGGCCGGCAGAGAAAGGTAATAGAGCTTCCGGTTCAGCACCGCTTCCACTTCCGGGTTGCCGCGCTTCATCGCGTTACCAATCACCACGACATCAGCATCACCGGGGATATTCTCAGGTTTGAAGCCTGCGCTTAACCTGATGCCGCGGCTCTCCAAAAAAGCCGACATCGGCGGATAGATGTTGTCGTCGGAACCGGTGACAACGAACCCGCGCTCACGCAACGCCGCTGCTACCGATCCCATCGCCGTTCCGCAGATCCCGATGAAATGAAAGTTCCGCGGGTTGCCTGTCACGCGGCTCTTTTACGCCGGGGCATCGCAGTGCGCCAGCGGCAACCCACGCGATCGCGCGCTATCAACTTTGCGCGGAAAGCGGCGTCAGCTTCCGTGCGATGAGTTCGCGTGAATGATGCCGCTGATCAAGAGCGCTGGGATGACGGTGACGTAGCCTTCGTCATCTGAGATCACAACGCGCCCCTCGCCTGGCGGCAGATAAACGTGATCAAGCGTGGGCACGTTGTACTCCTGCCCGTCAGCCGTCCGAACTCTGAAAGGAACAAACGGCGTCAGCCCGAGATGCTTTCTGATGTCGCGGACCACGTTCGCAATCTATGGCGACGAGCGGGGCGGAACAAGATCGCGCTCACTACTTCTTTGTAAACACTTCCGCCGCGGTCCACGACTGGTCGGGTGGCTCTTTCTCGTACTCGAGCGCGCGATCCAAATAGAGCTTCGCGAGGTAATCGCTCGGGTAGAATTCCAGAAACCGGGAGAATAAAATCTTCGCTTGGGTGAAGTCGCGCTCGCGGAATTTGCGGAGCGCTTCTTCGTACGTCTCAAGCCACTTCAATAACTCCGGATCCGTGTCGTCGCCCTTCGCGCCAATGATCGTCGCGACATCGACCGGCTGCGTTTTGCCCTTCACTTGCACACACGCGACACTGCGCAGGTGAAAGTCATCGCGGATCAATTCCGTCGCGCTCGGCCCAACGAGAATGTCAACCGCATAGGTGCGTGTCAGCGCTTCAAGACGAGAGGCGAGGTTTACCGCATCGCCGATCACGGTTGGATCCAATCGCTCGTTAGGTGCATACGATCCGACGTTGCCAACCAGCGCCTCGCCCTGGTTGATCCCCACACCCATGCCGAGTCCCATGCGCCCTTCCGTTCGCCAGCCTTGGTTCAGACTTTTCAGCGCCTTGCGCATCCCGAGCGCGGTCCGTGCCGCCGCCTTCGCGTCGTCAACCGGGCCCTTGCTATGCACATTGCCCCAAACGGCCATGATGGCGTCGCCGATGAATTTATCGAGTGTCCCCTCGTTCTCGAACACAACCGCGACCATCCCGCTCAGGTATTCATTTAGCTGCCGGACGAGTTCTTCTGGGTCTGCGCGCTCGCTCAGAGTCGTAAAGCCAATCAAATCCGAGAAGAGGACGGTTACTGGTTTCCGCGACCCCTTCATGCTGCTGTAGAAACCATGCGGGTTCTCGAGTATTTCCTTCACCACGTTTTTCGAGACGTAGCGCTCGAGTGTGCGCCGCGTCCGTACCTTGTCCCTGCGCTCGAGGACGTATTGAAAACCGAGCGAAAAAGCGCCGCCCGCCATGAACGTCACCAAAAACGGCACTGTCAGCAGGAGGAATCCCCATTGGTCGTAGGCGAATCGCGCGAACGCGAGGTAGCTCGCGGTTGCCGATACAATGGCCAACAGGCTCACGGCCGGCCGTGGAATGCAGGCGAGGCAAAGCCACGCGAGTAACCCGGCAGCGCAAACAAGGATGTAGCGCCATGCGAGCGGCGTAGGGCGCAGGAAATCGTGATCCAGCGCCGCACCAATCGCGTGCAAATGGAGCACCGGCCCCGGCAGGCTTGGGCTTGCCGGCGTGTTGACCACATCGCGGTCGACCTGCGAAGCGGCACCGACGATCACCACTTTATCTTTGAAGAAAGCGCCGCTTCCGTAATTCGCCTGCCACATCGCCGGATCGAAGATTTCCCACATCGAGATTGGCTCGTAGGCATTGTTCGCCGCGAAGCGCAGGAGACGGGCGTTCAGGTCCGCAGGAACTGCTTCTGGATGGCCAAGTTTCGCCACGGCACGCGCGGAGAGCGACTCGAAAATCTGCTGGCTGGAATGTGGCGCCTGCCCGGCAAGCTGCCGATCTGAAATGCGATAACGCAGAGAGCGCGTCTTTCCGTCCAAGCCATCTGGGAAGAAAACCACGTAGCCGGCGCGATCATCTCTCTCGCCATTTGGAAAGAGAGTCGGGCTCGGCCAAATCGCGGTGAGCTGTCCGCTGAGATCAAAGTTTGCGCCCAGAACTATTCTGTCGCCATAGCGTTCGAGTGCATTGCGGAACGCTTCGTCTCCGTCGCCGGGCTTCCCGAAGATCATATCGAAAATGACGAGCCGCGCGCCGGCCGCAAAGAGCCGATCGAGCAGCACGGACCAGAGTTCACGCGACCAGGGCGGCGGTCGTTCCGTGATTAACTCGAAAGCGCGGTTGCCGATCGCATCTTCGGGATTGAATGGCGTGAAGTTGCGCGTGCTCTCGTCAATCCCGAGGAAAACGAATTCCGGATGCGTTGGCGCCTTGCGCCCTTCACGGCGCAGCATGTCGCCGAAGCTTTGCTCGCCCCGCGCCACCGCCGAAAAAAACGGAAGCTCCGGGAAGCTGAGCGCGGCCAGAACAGCGAGCGTCCAGAAGGCGCAGATAAGCGCAATCACCCACCTCCGATGCCGTGCCATCCAGTTCACCGCTCGATTTTAGAAAGGGGCTGCGTGCTGGCCAATGCAAAAATCAGTCAGCGGGTGATCTACGCTTCGTCCATCCACGCCCTTTCCGGCTATGCGGATGTTCAAGTAAAGACATCCGACCCGGTAATCCCAGTGATCTCTACGGAGGACGAAGTGTTTCGGTGAAGCGTCGCCGGCCCCTTCGCGGAAAAGGAAGGACTCTCCGTGATCGCGCTGCGCATCAGTGCGTTTCAGCCGCGCGAAGCTGCGAAGGAGGAAGGAAGCGTCGGGCTTCGACATGCTTTCGTCTCTCGTCGTGACCTTCATCAGCTTATCGTGCGCTGCATCGACGCGGCGCAAACCCAGTTCGCCATTGTCAACCGATTGAGCAACAAGCGGATTGAATGCCTCGATCTCTCGGATGCGCGCGAACGGGTGGGTATGAGCCCGCGGACGAGTTCGCAGAGAGAATCCGCAGCTCGCGGAACGGGAGTCTCCGAAGATGTACGCGCACACAGTCGCGCAGATTGATGGCAAGATTGGGAATGGATAAAGTTCTCAGCTGATTCGCATGGAGCCGTACGCAACCCCTAAGGAGGCGAAGGTCGGAAGGAACCGGCCGAAGATCGAACACGTCGCTGAACATCCGGAACACCGTCGCACGCAGCGTGAACGACAGGCGCAGAAGGAAGCCGTCGCGGCCGAGCGCCGCGCGATCAAAAAATCCGCGCGCCGCGAACTGAAGCAGTTGCTGCTTTCGGAACTCGACGAGACGCAGGCGTAGCGCGATTCGATCGTCCGTCAAAGTTAAGGATCGAATCAGGAAAGCAGGAACACAGGAAAAAAATTCACAGAATCAATCCGGGTCGATGCTCCGCATCTGACCCCAGGGAGCCACCCAGATTCGAACAGAACTTTGAGCCGCTTTCCTCTTTTCCTGATCCAAAAACCTTTACCGGCAAATGCGAAGGGCAAAGACGAATCAGGAACACAGGAAAAATTCACTCAATTATCCGGTGGTGTTGATGCTCCGAATCTTGACCCAGCCAGTCACCCGCATTGGAACAGAAGTTACGGCCTGGCTCACGAAGCGGCACAGCCACCTTTTTCCTGCTTTCCTCTTTCCTGATTCAAACAGCTCCACCGAGCCAGGTCACTGCGGGCCGGAGGCTTCGATGTCCTGGAGGCGCGGTCCAAAGCGCGCACCGATCGCTTTTTCAGATGAGAAGAGCAGGACGTAAAATGCGATCACGGCGAGGCCGGTGAACGCGGCCGTAGCCCAGTGGTGGGAGCGCATCTGCTCAAGCCTCGGCAGGAAGGCGATCCACCCAAAGACGCTCAGGATCACAATGACCGCGTCGAAGCTGCCCCGTTGCCAATAGCTGCCCCCAAGGTGCAGCCACATGCCGAACTCATCGAAAGTGAGCGCCATCGCAACGCCGTAGAGAAGCGCGCAAAGCTTGCGCAGCTTGTCAGAGGGCTCGTTAACGAAGATCAGGAAAGCGCCGACGACAGAGAGGAGAAAGATTCCGTAGTTCAAATGGTGCACGTGCGTGCCGCGGGCGTGCAGGAACATGTCCGGAATTCGGCGGGTCATGATCAGAATGACGAGGACTCGCGCGGTAACGAAGGTGAGGAGGAAAGCGAGAAACACGCGCCGCGCGAGGTGGCGGACTGGTGTGGGCTCCGCGCTCGGCGATTCGCTTACCACGGAATTACTCCCCGATCGTTGACGAACTTGCCGGTGAGGTCCTGCGGGCCTTCTGTTCTGCGCCAGAGGATGCGAGCCGCGTCGTCGCCGCCCATTTCGGTTCGAACCCATTCCTGGCCATCGCTGTGAACGGTCAATCGAGGCAATGCCGACGCGAGCTGCACAGTTACACCGTTCAACGCCGTTTTCGAAACGCAATACCCGACGCATTCGTCCGCCCTTTCGAGACTGCGGACATATTTGGCCGCGCCTCGCCCAAACGAGGAGACGTTGCTCTTTTCCATTGCAAGCCCGTAAGGTCGACCATGTCTCGTGCGCGCGGGCTGTTGCTGATTCTCGGCGTCTGGTGCGCCATCTACCTGCCCGGCCTGGGCACGCTGGAGATCAAAGGCGAAGAAGGCCGCCGCATTTTACCCGCCGTCGCAATGTTACAGACGAGAAATTTTCTCGTTCCGCACGTCGGAAGCGATCCGTACTTTGCCAAGCCGCCTCTGGTGAACTGGCTTGTCGCCGCATCCTTCAAGCTCTTCGCTCAACGCAACGAATGGGCCGCCCGCATCCCTTCGGCGCTTTGCGTGCTCGCGGTTGCGCTCGCCTTCGCCACGATCGCGCGCTCCACGCTGGGCGCGAACGGCTCCCTCATCGGCGCGCTCGTGTGGCTGACGAACTTCGGCATGATCGAAAAGGGACGCCTGATTGAAATCGAAGCGCTCTATGCTTCGCTCTGCGGTCTGGCGGTTATCGGCTGGCTGAGCTGGTGGCAAGAAGGTCGTTCGAAATGGTTGACGTGGGTTGTCCCGTGGATCTTTCTCGGGCTTGGACTTCTCGCGAAAGGACCGCTCCATCTCATCTTCTTTTACGCTGTGGTGCTGGCGGTTCTCTATCGCGCGGGCGAACTGCGGATGCTGTGGAATTCCGCCCATCTGCTCGGGCTAATTCTGATGGTGGGCATCTTCGCGGCCTGGGCCATTCCATGTTTGCGGGTGGCGCAGGAGAGCAGCGTTACACAAACCTGGGCACATCAATTTTCGGGTCGTTTATCCGGGGAAGACTTTAAACTCAGTGGCTGGCTCCTGAACATTCCGCGCGGGCTCTGCTACTTCCTGCCCTGGACAATACTGTTCGCCTTTGCCCGCCGAGCACGCTGCTTCCAATCAGAGCGAACGTCGTCAATCGCCAAAGGTCTGTTGCTTGGGATCGCCGTCTCGTTTCTGGGCATAAGCTTGCTGCCGGGATCTCTTGCGCGTTATACCATGCCATTGCTTGTGCCGGCGGCATGGCTGGTCGCAATGCTGCTGACCTCGGACACATTCGAGCTGCCCCGATGGTTACAGTTCCACCGGCTCAAAGTTGTGCCGAAGGAACTCCGTCTGCCCGTCGTCTGGTCTGCTCTCGTTTGTCTCGCAATCGCAATCTATGCGTTCGCTTTAATGCCTGCGCTCGTGCGACGAGAGAAAGTCCGGAACATCGCCGCGCAACTGAACGCCGCCCTCCCGCCGGGCGAGCCGCTCTATGCCCTTGATCCCGATTATCAGCCGTTCCTGTTCTATGTGCGCAACGCGATTGTTTACATTGCAAAACCGGCTGCACTTCCTCGTGAAGCGCGTTTCATTCTCGTCCAACGCCGCGATGAGGAACAGGTCGCGTCAATGCTGAACCGCAAGGCGCCGGAATCGATCCTCCGGATTAAAGACTACCGCGGCAAAGAAGTGACGCTCTTGAAGCCAGCCGGCGAAGACTCACCGTGAGGGTTGACAATGGCGCGATGGTTAGCATGCTAACGATCTCATGCTGGATTCGGACATTGAGCGCATTGGCTTCCTCCTGGCCGCAACCGCCCGTGCGTGGCGGACGAAGCTCGACCAGCGTCTCCGGCCACTCGGTTTGAGCATGGGTAAGTGGACGACCCTGGCGCATCTCGCCCGCGGAGGCGACAAGCTCACGCAGAAAGAAATCGCGGCCCGCGTCGGGATTGAGGAGCCGACGCTCGCGGGCATTTTGGATCGTCTGCAAGAAGACGGCTGGATCGCGCGAAAGAGCCACACGCAAGATCGCCGCTGTAAGACCATTCATCTCCAGGAGCGGGCCTCGACTGTGCTGGAAAAGATTTTTCAAGCCGCACAGCAACTGCGTCATGAATTGCTCGTGGAAATCCCCCGAAGTGATCTGGAGACCTGCATTCGTGTGCTCGCGCAAATCCGTGAGCGGGCCGAGGCAGTTTCGCCGAGTGGCGTCCAGCCTCGGACTGAATCACGTAAAGGAAAAGAGCGGCCTCTTGCGGTCGAGTTTGTCATGAAGAGAAAAGGCCGCCGCACACAGAAGATCCGCAAAGCAGGGACCGCCTCCCTCGCCGCTGCGATTTGTGGCGTTCTCTCGCTCTCGGGATGCTCAAAGAAAAATGCCGGCGCAGGAAGTCCCCCACCCCGTCCCGTCTTTACGGCCAAAGCCACGACCGAGGACGTTCCGCTGTATCTGGACGAAATCGGCACCACGGCTGCGCTCGAAATCGTGGAGGTGAAAGCGCAGGTAACCGGGCAGAT
>JACCTI010000102.1 GCA_013812515.1 Chthoniobacterales bacterium | reverse complement strand
TTTTTTGTCTGCGGGCTCGATGCTTTATGAACGCCGAGTTTATCGCCATGCTGGACTACCTCGAGCGGGAACGCGGAATCAAGCGCGACATCCTGCTGGAAGCGGTTTCGAACGCCCTGCTTTCCGCCTCGAAAAAGAGCGTCAGCGCGTCGCGTGATCTCCGCATTGATATCAATCCGAAAACCGGTGAGATCCGCGCCCTGGCCAACCTGCTCGTGGTCGACAGCGTCACGAACCCGGCGGACGAGATCTCGCTCAACAAAGCGCGCAACATCAAATCCGATGCGGCAGTGGGCCAGGAAGTCGAAGTGGAAGTGACCCCGCGCAATTTCGGCCGCATCGCTGCGCAGACTGCAAAACAGGCGATGATGCAGCGCATCCGCCAGGTCGAAAAGGAGATGATCTACGAGGAGTTCAAGGACCGCGCGGGCGAAATTGTCAGTGGCACCGTCCGGCGTTTCGACCGCTCCGACGTGATCCTCGATCTGGGAAAATTTGAAGCCATCATGCCGCAGCGCGAACGCGTCGTGGTGGAAGATTACAACGTCGGCGATCGTCTCCGCGCTTACGTGGTTGCAGTCGAAAACGGCATCCGCGGGCCCGAGATCATCGTCTCGCGCAGCCATCCGAATTTCGTCCGACGGCTATTTGAACTTGAGGTCAGCGAGATCAACGATGGCACGGTTGAGATCCGCGGCATCGCGCGCGAAGCCGGTCATCGCACCAAAATCGCGGTCACGAGTGCGAACGACAAAGTGGATCCCGTGGGCGCCTGCGTCGGGATGCGCGGTTCGCGCGTGAAGAACATTGTGCGCGAGCTGAACAACGAGAAGGTGGACATCATTCGTTGGAGCTCCGATCCGAAGGAATACGTCCTCGAAGCGCTGAAGCCGGCGAAGGTCAAGAATCTCGTCTTCGATCTGGAGAAGAAGAGTGTCCAGATTTCCGTGGATGAAGATCAGCTCTCGCTAGCCATTGGGAAAAAAGGCCAGAACGCCCGGCTTACTTCCCGTCTGACCGGCTGGGAGATCAATATCGACAAGGACACCTCGGCCACGACCGCGGTGGAGCAGAAAGTCGTGCAGGCCGCGCATGCGCTCGCCGCCGCGTTGCCCATTACGAAAGATCAGGCGCTCACGCTGGTGAAGTCCGGGTTTACGAACCTGGAAGGATTGCGAGATGCCGACGTCGCGGACTTGGTCGATATTCTCGCGGTGGAGGAAGCGAAAGCGCTGGAGATTCACGCTGCCGTACCTCGCGAAGCAACTGTAGAATAAAGTGGCTGCCCCCGAGCCATGAGAACACTTTTCAGAAACCCCGATGCCGACACGAACATCAACCAAGACCGCTGCCCGCAAGCCCGCGACGACCGCGCGCAAGACGGGCAAGTCTGCCGGTGCGCCCACGGCTGACTCCCCAGCGCCGGAGTTGCAGTCGGCGGAGCCGAAATCTTCGTCGCGCACCCGCAGTCACGCGGCTGCGCCCCCTGCTCCCTCGACAATGACTGCCCGCGCGCGCAGCCAGGCGGCTACCGCGGCGAAAGCAGTTGAGCCTGCCGCGCTGCCTCCAGCGCCGAAGCCCGTCGTGGAAACGGTCTCATTGATTGACGAGAAAAAGCCGCGTGCGAAACGACCGGAAGGCGAAGTGCGCACGACGCGATCGTTTCTCCCGCCGATTTCCCGGATTCGTCCAGCAGAACCGCCAACTCCGCCGACAGCGCCCGAGCCGGCCGAGGTCGTTGAGCTGCCGCAAGCACCATTGCCCGTGCCGGTGGAATCAGCGCCTGCCGCGGGAAGTGCAGACGCCGTCGCCGCGGAGCCGGAAGCGGAGTCACAGAAGGTCATTCACATCAAACCGCCGATCATCGTGCGGGATTTGGCGACTCAGCTTGGAATCAAGAACCACGTTCTCATCAAGGAGTTGATGGAGCTGAACGTTTTCGCTAATCAGACCCAGACAGTGGAGCCGGATATCGCGACGCAAATTTGTGCGAAACACGGCTTCGTCTTCGAGATGGAGCGCCGCGAGAAGGGCGGCGGGGTGCACAAGGTCGAACAGGTGGTGGCCGCGCCACCGCCGCCGGTCATCCAAAAGCAAGAAGAGCTGAAGCTCCGCGGTCCGATCATCACGTTCATGGGGCACGTGGACCACGGCAAGACTTCGCTCATGGACGCAATCCGCAAGACACGCGTCGCCGCTGGCGAAGCTGGTGGAATCACGCAGCACATCGGCGCTTATACGGTCGATTACAAAAACACGCGGATCACCTTCCTCGATACGCCGGGCCACGCGGCCTTTACCGCGATGCGTGCTCGCGGTGCGCATGTCACCGATATCGTGGTCCTCGTCGTCGCGGCTGACGACGGACTGATGCCGCAAACGATCGAGGCGATAAATCACGCGAAGGCCGCGGAGCACGTGAAGATCATGGTCGGTATCAATAAGATCGATCTTCCCGGCGCGAACATCGATCGGGTGAAGAAGCAATTGCAGGAACGTGATCTGAGCCCGGAAGACTGGGGTGGTGAGACGATCGTTGTTCCGGTTTCCGCGACCAAAGGAATCGGCGTCGATCAGCTGCTCGAGAACATGGCTGTGCAAGCGGAAGTCATGGAGCTGAAGTCTTCACCGACGGCGATCCCACGCGGGACAGTGATCGAGGCTCAAGTGGAGCCGGGCCGGGGACCGACTGCGACGGTGATCGTGCAAATCGGGACCCTCAAGCTGGGCGATCCGTTCATCTGCGGGGATTACGGCGGCAAAGTGAAATCGCTCATGGATGATCGCGGCAAGCCGTTGAAAGAGGCGGGCCCATCAACGCCCGTGAAGGTGCACGGGTTTACCGGCCTCCCGCAAGCCGGCGACGAATTTCTCGTCATGGAATCGGAGCGTTCCACGAAGATGTTGAGCGAAGAGCGCCTGCTCGCGAAGCGCACGGACAAATTGAGCACACCGCAACGCGCCACGCTCGAGAGCCTGCTCGAAGCAGCTGATGGAAAGAAACATCTGCGCATTATCCTGAAGACAGACGCGCAAGGTTCGCTCGAAGCTCTCGTTAACGCCCTTGGTCAAATCGAAAGCAAGAAGATCGACCTCGAGATTGTGCATGCCGGTGTCGGGCCAATCTCCGACAACGATATCCTGCTGGCGAGTGCCTCGAACGCCGTCGTCGTCGGCTTCAATATCAAGGTTGAGAGCAACGCGGTGAATGCGGCCAAGCGCGAAGGCGTGCAGGTAAAGCTCTACAGCATCATTTACGAGCTGCTCGATCAGATCAAAGAATCGATGGCCGGGATGCTCGATCCGGAGCACCGTGAGACGGTCATCGGACACGCGGAGGTGAAGCAGGTGTTCAAGTTGACCAAGGGAATCGTAGCCGGCTGCCTCGTGACCGATGGTCGCATCGCGCGCACCGCGCGCGCGCGCGTTCTGCGGCGGCGACAACCGGTCTACGATGGGGGACTTTCCACGCTGCGTCGCTTCCAGGATGACGTAAAGGAAGTCCGCGTGGGGCTCGAATGCGGTATCAAGCTGGGCGACTTCAACGAATACCAGGTTGGAGACATCATCGAGTGCTACCAGCTCGAGCAGGTTGCGCAAAAACTGTGACCGTCGTCGCCATGGCGCTGTGGCGCCGTGCCGAACTGAGGCGCCGCGACACAGCGAGCCAATTACAAGATGAAACATCGAATGCTCCGCGTGAATGAGGTCGTCCGGCGCGAACTCAGCATGATCGTCACGCGCGATCTCACGTTTGAAGAGGCGTTGGTCACGATTAACGAGGTCGACGTCACACCCGATCTGAAGAACGCGCATGTGTTCGTCAGTGTTCTCGGCAAAGGCTCACCCAATTCCGTGATAGAGAAACTGGATGCGCAGCGCACCGTCCTCCAGGCGGAGCTCGCGAAAAAGGTGGTGCTGAAATATACTCCGCACCTCGTCTTTCATCTCGACCGCTCCACGGAACGCGGCACGCGCGTCTTCCAGATTCTCCAGGAGATCGAGCCTGTCGCCGAAGACCACGGAAGGGACGTTTCAGATCGCGCTTAGACCGATGACAAATGCCAGCTTTGCGGAAATTGCCTCCGCTCTCCGCGAGAATCAGCGCATTGCCATCCTAAGCCACGTGCGGCCGGACGGAGACGCATTTGGCAGTCAGCTCGCACTCGCGCTTTCGCTCCAGCAACTCGGGAAGGATGTGACTGTCTGGAACGAAGACGGAATGCTGGAGAAATACAGCTTCCTCGCTGGTCGTGATCTCCTTACCACGCCACCGGCCGAGCCGGAGGAGTTCGATCTTGTTGTTGCACTTGATACGGCGACGCAGCCGCGACTCGGAGCGGCCGGCGATGCGGCACGAGCGCCCAAGTGGATCAACATCGATCACCATGTGAGTAATCCGCGTTATGGGGATCTCGTTTACATTGATCCGACAGCGCCCGCGACCGGGCAGATCCTCTTCGAGCTGCTTTCGCGTGAGCAGTTACCCATCAATCAGGAGATCGCGGAGAATCTTTTCGTCGCGATTTCGACCGACACCGGATCGTTCCAATATCCAAACACGACCGCGCATACGTTCGAAATTAGCGCGGAACTCCTGAAGCACGGCGTCGATCTCGGGCGGGTCAGCCAGTTGCTGTACGAGAGTTATCCCCGCCGGCGGGTGGAGTTGCTTCGCGAGCTGCTCCGCACGATGCGTTTCGAAGCCGACGGCCGGGTGGCGAGCTTCAGTCTCAGCTTGGAAACCGCGGGTGCCCTTAACGTTCTGCCCGAAGACAACGAAGGGCTGATCGATCACCTCCGCGCGATCGAGGGCGTCATCGTGGCGGCCTTCTTCGAAGAATTGCCGGAAGGCAAAGTCCGGATCAGCTTGCGGTCAAAGAGCAACCAGGCCGACGTGAGTGCGATCTGCGTGAGTTTTGGTGGCGGCGGCCACAAGCTGGCCGCCGGGGCCCGGGTGCGCGGAACTTTGCCGGAAGTGGAAGAACGAATTCTGGACGCCATCTGCGATGTCATCGACGGCCACTCCTGACGGCGTTCTGCTGGTCGATAAGGCCGGGGGGATGACCTCGCACGATGTGGTTGCACTCGTTAGGCGACGCCTTCAGATCAAGAAGGTCGGACATTGCGGAACGCTCGATCCGATCGCGACCGGCCTCCTCCTCCTAACGCTCGGACGTGGGACGAAGATCCAGGATTTGCTCATGAGCGAAGATAAGGAATATGCGGGCACCTTGTCGTTAGGCACAACGACCGACACCCAGGACCGTGCCGGGCAGGTTCTCGAAGAACGTCCGCTTCCGCCGCTGACGGAGGAGACGGTCCGGGCGGCCTTCGAAAAGTATCGCGGCGATTTTTACCAAATGCCGCCCATGGTTTCCGCGATCAAGCAAGGGGGCGTGCCGCTTTACAAGCTCGCGCGGCAGGGGAAAACGGTGGAACGCGAGGCGCGGCTGGTCCACGTCTACCGGTATTCGATCGAACGGATTGCACCGCCGGAAATCGATTTCAGCGTGAACTGCAGCAAAGGCTTCTATGTTCGAACGTATGCGCACGACATCGGTGAAACCCTCGGCTGCGGCGCGCACCTGAAGAATTTGCGGAGGACGCGCTCGGGACGGTTTCCGGTCGAAAGAGCAATTACGGTGGACGAACTGCAAAACGCGAATCCGGTCGATATTCTCGCCCGCATCCTCTCGCTTCCGGAAGTCTCGCGGATGCGCGGCGCCTAACGAATCGCTTCGCATGCAGGTCCTGCGCTCGATCTCCGAACTGGACCGGCTGCGCGGCCCGATCTTTACCGCCATCGGCGTCTTCGATGGTGTGCATCTCGGCCATCAAGCAGTCATCTCTACTTCGGCGCGTCATGCACGCCAGGCCGGTGGAACGCCCGTCGTCGTGACGTTCGATCCGCATCCCGCGAAAGTTTTGCGCCCGCAGGATGCGCCGCATCTGATTACCGCCACCGCACACAAGATCTCGCTCATTCGCGAGCTCGACGTCGGCCACCTGCTCGTGATTCCTTTCGATCGCGAGTTCGCGGCGACATCAGCGGAGGATTTTGTGCGGCAGCTCGTGGAGCATGCCAGACCGTTGCGGCAGATTTGCGTTGGGCACGAGTGGTCATTCGGGCGCAATCGCGCGGGGAACCTCCGCCTTCTGCAGCGACTCGGCCGTGAATGCAATTTCGAGGTGATCGGAATCAAGCCGGTCGCGGTGAAGGGCATCGTCGTCAGTAGCACCGCGATTCGCGGTGCCATCAAGCAGGGAGATTTCCCCAAAGCAGCCGAAATGCTCGGCCGCGAATACACGATCCTTGGGACTGTGAAACGCGGCGCGCAGCTCGGACGAAAGCTGGGGTTCCCGACTGCAAACATCAGTGCGCATAGTGAGCAGTTCCCGCCGAACGGCGTCTATGCGGCAGAGGCAAAGCTGAATGGCTTCGTATTTCGGGGCGTCGCAAATCTGGGTTGCCGCCCAACGATCAGCTCAGGTCAACCTGAGCGCCTGCTCGAGCTGCACCTTTTCGATCTCGACAAGGAAATCTACGGGGAAGATGTCGAAGTGCGGTTCCTGCGTTATCTCCGGCCGGAGCAAAAATTCGCAAATCTTGCGGAACTCGCCGCGCAAATCAGGCGCGACGTTCAGCAGGTGCGCGAAGAATCGCTAACTGCCCTCGCTGCGCGACAGCTACCGCGCCTTGATCACGGCGGCTGAAGTCCCGACGGCCGTCACAAGCAAGCCGGACAGAAGCGCGATCGCGCAGACGCTCGCAAACGGCATGGCCACGAGGAACTCCGCAGCGTTCGCCAGGAACGCGCCTCCACCCGTAATCAGATACGCGATCACACTCGCGAGCAGCGTCACACCCAGCAGGATGGCCGCCCGGGCAAAGCGCGGCTGGCGGCGCCCGCTTGGCAACTGCTGCACGACGCATGCAGTAAAACCGGCGTCGTCGATATACGGCACCTCGTCCCGCAGTTTCGCGTCGAGCCGATCTTCCTGGAGTTGCTCGTCAATGTTCAATTCGTTGCCCATGCCGCCATCGCCTTCTTCAGCTTTTCCCGGCCGCGCAGCACGTTGGTTTTGACTGTGCCGAGCGGGATCTCGAGAACGCGTGAAGCTTCATCATGTGATAATCCGTTCTGGCAGCAAAGCAATACCGCGGTGCGCTCATGGAGTGGGAGTAGTTGCAGTGCCTGTGCGAGATCGTGCCGGAGCGCGGGATCGACGGTTTGCGGATCGTGTTCCGCCTCGAGCTGCGTCTCATCGATTCCGACCAGCTCCTTTCGCTTCCGCGCCTCTTCCCGAAAACAATTGTAGGCGATCCGGTAGAGCCACGTCGAAAACTTCGCCTCGCCGCGGAAGCTTCTGATGTTTCGATAAGCGCGCACGAAGGTTTCCTGCGCGAGATCGTCGGCCAGTGCGGCATCTGTGCGAGTAAGCTGACGGAGCAGACCTCGCACCGTGGATTGATGATTTCGCACCAGCTCAGCGAAGGCGTGGTGGTCATCATCGAGGAGGACTCGCGCGACGAGGTCTGCATCGGTAAGCGCCACTCCCGCAGGCTAGGAGATGCGCGCAGGGTTGTCGGTACTGGTGTTGAGGACCGCGGGTTTATTCCCTTCCAATTTCCAAACCAGGAGGTGACCCGCGCCGATCAGGAACGGAATGATGCCGAGCGACCAGGCACCGCCTTCCCAATCGTTCAC
>JACCTI010000100.1 GCA_013812515.1 Chthoniobacterales bacterium | reverse complement strand
GCTCATCGCCAACGAGCTGAATTCGCTGGCCACGCCGGACGCGGCGTCTTTCTACACGAGCGGCCGCACGAGCAATGAAGCCGCATTCCTCTACCAGCTTTTCGTCCGGCAATTCGGCACAAACAATCTGCCCGATTGCTCGAACATGTGCCACGAGTCGAGCGGCGAGGCGATGAATGAGACGATCGGCATCGGGAAAGGTTGCGTGAAGCTGGAGGACTTCGATCACGCCGACGCCATCTTCATCATCGGCCAGAACCCAGGGACGAATCACCCGCGGATGTTGAGCAGTTTGCAGCGTGCCAAACAGGAGTGGGACAGCCATCCGCCCGCAAAAATTGTTTCGATTAACCCGATGCCCGAAGTCGGCAATCTCCGCTTCAAGAATCCGCAGGACCTGAAGAACCCGCTGCGCGCGCCGGGTTTTCTCCTCGGGCAGGCGACCGAGCTGAGCGATCTCTGGCTGCCCGTGCGGATCAACGGGGATGTCGCACTATTGAAGGGGATGATGAAGGAGATGCTCGCCGCGGAGGACTCACGGCCCGGCATGGTCTTCGAACATGATTTCATTCGCGAATACACCGTCGGGTATGAGGAGCTGATCACCGATCTGCGGGCCACCTCGTGGGACGACATTCTCGCGGGCAGCGGCCTAACGAGGGATCAGATTCGAGCTGCGGCTGAGATCGCGATGAACTCGAAGCGCATCATCTGCTGCTGGGCGATGGGCTTGACGCAGCACCGGAACGCGATCGCGACCATCCAGGAGATCATGAACTTCCTCCTGCTCGGCGGCCATATCGGCCGCCCAGGCGCAGGGCCATGTCCGGTGCGCGGTCACTCGAACGTGCAGGGCGATCGCACGATGGGCATTTGGGAGCGGATGAATGACGATTTCCTGAAGAAGCTCGGCGCGGAGTTCAGTTTCAACCCGCCGCGGAAGGACGGCTTTGATGTCGTCGAGTCAATTAAAGAGATGCACCGCGGGAATGTGCGCGTCTTCATCGCGATGGGCGGGAATTTTCTCTCCGCCACGCCCGACACCGAGTATACCGCGAAAGCGCTGCAGAAGTGCCGGCTGACCGCTCACGTTGCGATCAAGCTGAACCGGTCCCATCTGATCACGGGCGATACGGCGCTCCTGCTGCCGTGTCTCGGACGTTCGGAAATCGATCGGCAGGCGACGGGCGAGCAATTTGTGACGGTGGAAGATTCGATGGGAATCATCAATCCCTCGCGCGGTTCCCTCGAACCGGCGAGCGAACATCTGCGGAGCGAACCGGCGATCGTTGCCGGGCTGGCGGAGGCAACCTTGGATGGCCGCAGCACGGTTCCCTGGCAGGCGCTCGCCGCTGATTACGGCCGCATCCGCGATCACATCGCGCGCGTGATTCCGGGTTTCGAACGTTTCAACGAACGGATCGCGCAAGACGTTTTTTACCTGCCGAACGACGCGCGCGATCGTCGCAAGTTCAATAACGAGATCGGTAAGGCGAAGTTCACGGTGCATCCAATCCCGAGGCACGAGCTCGAGCCCGGGAAATACATCATGATGACGATCCGCTCGCACGATCAGTTCAACACCCACATCTACGGCTTGGACGATCGTTATCGCGGGATCTACAACGGCCGGCGCGTCATTTTCATGAACGCGGAAGATGTGGCGGCGGCCGGTCTGCAGCAGGGCCAGCTCGTTGACCTAACGAGCCATTTCGAGGGTGAAGAACGCGTCGCGCGGCATTTCCAGGTCGCGCCCTACGATTTGCCGCGCGGTTGCACTGCGACCTACTTCCCGGAAACGAATGTGCTCGTATCGATTAACAGCGTGGCCGAGCGGTCGAACACACCGACCAGTAAATTTACCATCATCTCGGTCGCGCCATCGGCAGACGCCGATGTCGCGTTGCAAGAAATCCTCGCGGCGAAGTTACCGTAAGGCATCTTTCTTAACTATCGTCTGGCGGCAAGATTCCCATGCTCATTGCTACGTAGTCGTAGCGGGCGGCGTTGACGCCGCGGTCAGGCAATAAGACGGTCAAGCTACGACGTGCGGTGTTTCTCATGACGACGAAGACGTCGACCGAGACCCGCGAAATAAGTGACGTAATAGCCGAGCACGATCGCTCCGACGGCGAGCGAACCCGCGGCGCCGGAGGCGGCGAGCCACGACCCATCATGCCCGCTCGTGTGCCACGCGTGCCAGCCGCGCCAAACCGCGTAAAGCAAACGCGTCGTCACTGCGACGGTAAGGATCAATATCAACCAGCGATTCGGCGTGTAATAGAGCGCGCGCGGCGTTTTCTCCCAGCGAGTCAAAGCCAGACCGAGCACACCGAAAAACCCGCCGCTCAGGAGCCCGAGAAGCGAGTAGAAGAAGGCCATTGGAATCCAAAGGCTGGTGATTGCCGCCGCCCACAGGAAAAGGCCGGCCGACAAGATGAACGCGGCCAGATTGACGTTAGCTATCCATCGCCGGGCTCTTCGACGCGATTTGCCGATCCGATAGCGTTGTACCAGTAAAAGCGGCATCGCGAGGACGAGCCCGACGATGGCCAGGAGCGCGATGGCGAGCGGGATGAGCGGCACCTTGGGACTCTACGCCGGAATCGCGTGCTTGCCGTCGAGGACCAGAGTTGCGAACGCAACGCCCTGGACCATGTCTGTTCCAAAGCATGAGTCTCGTGCGACTTCCGGCGTGGCTAAGAACAAGAACTTATGCGTGATCATAAACCGAGTTGGCAGTAAAGGTTCACGAGAGCGGCGTGGATGCCGCGTTGTCCAATGAAAACCGATACGATGGCCGTTTTCGGCAAGGCAACCGAGAGTTTCAGCGCGGGCGCGAAGACCCTGCCGCAACGCTACTTCGTCGCGCGTGAAATTTTTGCCAAAGAGCAGGAGGCAATTTTTTCAGAGCAATGGGTCTGCGTCGGTCACCAGAGCCAGATCGCTCGCGCGGGGGATTACTTCGTCCGGGAGGTCGCGGGGGAGAGCCTCATCATTGTGCGCGATCAGAAAGGAACGATCGGCGGGTTCTCCAATGTCTGCCGGCATCGCGGGACGCGGTTGTGCGAGGAGGCGAGCGGGCATGCGCCGGCCATCCAGTGTCCTTATCACGCCTGGACCTATGCGCTGGATGGGCGGTTGATCGGCGCCCCGCACATGGAGAGCGCAGTGGGTTTCGACAAAAGTCAATACTCGTTAGGCACAGTGCGGACGGCACTTTGGGAGGGATTCGTCTTCGTGAATCTTGCCGATGACTCCGCTCCACTACACTCAACGTTTGCCGCGCTCGCCGGCAAGTTCACGCACTGGAACCTGCCGAAACTCCGCTCTGCGCAGCGGATCGAGTACGACGTCCGCGCGAACTGGAAATTGATTTTCGAGAACTACTCCGAGTGCTACCACTGCCCGGGCGTGCATCCGATGCTCTCGAAAGTCTCACCCTATGATTCCGCGGAGAACGACCTTTGTGAAGGCCCGTTCCTGGGCGGGTTCATGTCCATCAGCAAAGGTGCGAGCCTGACGATGAGCGGCAATGCCTGTGCGCTGCCGGTGGGGGAGATTCAAGGAGAGGATCATGCGCGCGTTTTCTATTATTCCATTTTCCCGAACATGCTCCTGAGCATGCATCCTGATTACGTGATGGTGCACCAGGTCTGGCCAACGGCGCCGGACCGGACGCGTATTCTTTGCGATTGGTTCTTTCACCCGGAGGCGTTCGGCCGCGCAGATTTTCACCCGAAAGATGCGGTGGAGTTTTGGGATGTGACGAACAAGCAGGATTGGCGCGTGTGCGAGCTCAGCCAGCAAGGCATCGCGTCCCGCGCTTATCAGCCGGGGCCGTACTCGCCGCGCGAAAGCATTCCCGCGGCTTGGGATCGGGAATACCTGCGCCACCTGCCACATGCTCTGTAGGCCGACGGGATCTGAGGACGGCGACGACGTGTTTCTGCCGCTCACCGTCCCGGTTCTTCGCTTCTGGTAATCACTTCTTCCTTCAGCTTTGAAATTGAAATCATACACGAGATGATCTCGACGCCGGTGCTGGCTTCGTTCAGGCTGGCAGCGATCATGGGCCGATCTGGTTACATCCGTATGAAACTGCTGCTTCCCTTTCTCCTTACTTACATCCTTCCAGTCACCGCGTTTGCGCAACGCTCACCCGCCGCCGCTGCGAGCTCGAGCCCGAGCGCAACCAGTGGAAAGGGAGCAGAGCAGCACGCATCTAGTTTGCCGCCGCCAGCGCCGGCGCCTGAGGCAGAAGAATTGATCAAGCTCCTGAAAGAGTTCCTCACCGGCGCGTCGCGGAATGATGTCGCCATGCACGATCGCTTTTGGGCAGACGACCTCATCTACACCCGCTCGGCCGGGGTGCGCATCGGGAAGGCGGACGTGATGCGTAACGTGCGCGAGGAGGAGGCGGCCGGGGAGGGCGGT
Organism: Chthoniobacterales bacterium; assembly: GCA_013812515.1. Lineage (GTDB taxonomy): Bacteria > Verrucomicrobiota > Verrucomicrobiia > Chthoniobacterales > UBA10450 > JACCTI01. Next base: position 1,904 of record JACCTI010000100.1, on the reverse strand, counting down.
GAGGCGACGACCTACACCGCCGAAGAGATTCGCGTTCAGCAATACGGCACGACGGCGCTTGTCGCGTTCCGCCTGATCGGCGCGAGCAGGGAAGGGGAGAAGACGGAGGTCGCGAATTACCTGAATACCGGGACGTTTCTGAAACGCGACGGCAAATGGCAGGCCGTCGCGTGGCAGGCGACGAAGGTGCCCACCGAAGCTGAGGCGAAGAAGTAAGTTCGCATCCAGCGCTTCGCCGCTCGTGTTCGTTCCTATCGCGCGATTAACGCAAGTAGCATCACGACGAGCGCGAGCGCGAGCCCGACCAGGCTCAGGTAGACGATGCGGTCCTGACGGCGCGCGCGCCGCGCGGCGTGGGCGTAAGGAATGCGCGTGAAGGAGATCATCGTGTAGAGCGGGAGGTAGATGCCAGGGAGTGCGGCTTCGAGCAGGTGATCGACCTTTTTTTTCCCGCGAAATCTTTTCGATGCAGTCTTGTCACGCATCTCGATAAAGTTTTCGACCGCGAGATCAGCGAGTGCGTCCGCGTTCTCTTTCCGCCTGACGAAATATTCGCGAAAGGCGCGCTCACGATCGTCCGGGAACTCGGCCAGGCATTCATCGAGCACGACGCAATCTTCAAAGGCCGCGTTCATGCCCTGACCGTAGAACGGCACGACTGCGTGCGCGGCGTCGCCGACGAGCGCGATCTTGTCGCCGTGATACCACGGCGCACAACGGACGGTGACGAGTGAGCCGGTCGGGTTTTCGCGGAATTCCTTGAGCAGCGTTGGCATGAGGGGGACGGCGTCGCGGAATTCTTCGTCGAAGAAGCGGCGGATGTCGTCGTTGGTCCTGACGGTCGCGAAGCTGCGCGGCCCTTCCCATTCCCAGAAGAGCGTGCAGGTGAAGGAGCCGTCGGGGTTCGGCAGCGCGATCATCATGAAACTCTTGCGCGGCCAGATGTGGAGCGCGTGTTTCTCCATGCGCCAGGAACCATCCGGCGCGGGCGGGATGGTGAGCTCCTTGTAGCCGTGCGCGAGATAAGTCTGCGTGTAATCGAACCGGTCGAGCCGTTGCATGGCGCGGCGCACAACGGAAAACGCGCCGTCTACGCCGATAACCGCGTCGCCGCTGGCCTCGATTTTCTGTTCGGAAGTCGCAGGCGACGCGCCTGCCACCACAGACGAGCGGCTGTTCTCGTCATCGGCTTGGAGAAATTGAGCTGTGGCACTGTCCAGATCGACATCAGTGCAGCGATGATCGAAATGCACGCCGACATTGGGATAACGCACCGCGGCCTCGATCGTCGCCGCATTCAATGCATCACGGCCGATCGAGTTAATGCACTTGCTAGGGTCGCGATCATAAGGAACAAAAATGTTGCTCGCGTTCGGGCCGGCGGGATGGATCATGCGGCCGCGCATCGGGATGGCGTGTTGCAAGACTTCGTCCGCGATCCCGAGTTGTTGCAGTGCGTGAATCCCGCGGGTTGAAAGCGCGAGGTTAATTGAGCGTCCGCCCACGAAGTTACCCGCGCGCGGATCGACGCGGCGCTCATAAAGCTCGACCTCATGTCCGCGCCGTCCGAGGAACGCGGCCATCATTCCGCCGGCCAGACCGCTGCCGATAAGGGTGAACTTCGCCACCGATCAAGGATTCAACGAATGAGGAATGCAGGAAAGCAGGAAAAGAGAGCGGAAAGCCGTAGCAGCGAGTCTGGGATTTCAGCGAAGCTGGGATTTTGTTCAAGATGAAACCAAAATCGAAAGCCAGCAGGGGCGAACTCCGGGGTCCACTCTCTCGCGCTCAAATCCATTCTCCTGGTGAATCACGACAAGCAACTCGCGTCCGCTTTGCAGTGGATGGTGGGCGAAAACTTCTCGTGGATATGGCATTCAATGGCGAGGAGGCCCTCCTCAAAG
>JACCTI010000095.1 GCA_013812515.1 Chthoniobacterales bacterium | reverse complement strand
GTTGAAATCGATGCGGCTCCGGTGCGACGACATCTCGCTCTGGAGACGCTGCACTTCCGCGCGAGCTTCGCTCACACGGGCATCAATCCCGTCCAGTTCGCTGCGTTTTGCGGCGAGCTCATTTTCACTCGCCTCGATTTTCCCGAGCGTGGCCTCTTCCGAAAGTTTCGCGCGCGCGATCTCTTCCCAGCCACGGGCAAGCTCCGCTTCCAGCTCTTCGAGTTTCCCGCGGGAGTGGTGCGTATCGAGAACCTGAAGGTCTGTCATCAAAGTTTGATAACGCCGCGCTTTCCCGGCCTGCCGTTGCAACGACCCGATCTGCCGCTTTACCTCTTTGATGATGTCGCCGATGCGAAGAAGGTTCGCTTCCGTTGCCTCAAGCTTCCGGAGTGCCTCTTTTCTTTGGCTGCGGTACTTAGTGATGCCGGCCGCCTCTTCGAAAACGGTGCGCCGATCTTCCGGTCGCGAGCTGAGGATGAGGTCGATTTTGCCTTGCTCCATGATGGAGTAGGCGCTGCGGCCCACGCCGGTGTCGGCGAACAGGCTCTGGATATCGCGCAATCGGCAGATGGTTTTGTTGAGGAGATACTCGGAGTTTCCGTCGCGATAAACCCGGCGTGTGACGCGCACCTCGTGCCAGTCGACGCCGAGCTCCTGCGCGCAGTCGGTGAAGGTAAGTGAGACTTCCGCGACGCCGACGGGTTTCCGGGAGTCGGTCCCATTGAAGATCACGTCCGCCATTTCGCCGCCGCGGAGTGCTTTGGCTGATTGCTCGCCGAGCACCCAGCGCACCGCGTCAAGGACGTTGGATTTTCCGCAGCCGTTCGGGCCGAGGATCGCGGTCACCCCTTCGTGGAACTCGAAGGTAGTTTTGTCGGCGAAGGACTTGAAGCCGAAAAGCTCGAGTGATTTGAGATGCATGCGAGCGGGCGGGCTCGTCGCAATAAGAGGCATTCAGCCGGGCGAGGCAAGACAAATTCACACTACATAAAGAGCAGCCGACCGGCCGCCGTACAACATCTTGCGGCTTTCAGGTCATGCGGCTGCGCGCCGCCCGGTGGCGATTTGCCGGATAAAATAGAGCAATGTTGTCAGCACGAATACGACCGACGCTGCCGCGAACTCGCGCCAGGTGGCGTGCCACAGAATCCAGCCGATGACAATCGCGGCCATGATGGGCACCGCTTTTTGACCGCGAAACCGAAAAGGCTCGCCCTCCTGCCGGACGTCCCGCCGGATCAACTCCCACGTCGCCGCGCTGCAAAAGAGATAAAGCATGAGCAGCGCGATATTGGACAGAACCGCCAGCTGTTCGAAGGTGCTGCTGGCTGCGCCGATGAGCCCAATCAGAGTGTAGGTAATGATTGCCACATACGGCGTGCGAAAGCGGGGATGAACACGCCCGAACAGCCGAGGCAGAAATCCGTCCCGGCTGAATGCGTAAATGATCCGGGGAGACGCCAGAATGTCGCCGCTGATGAATCCCAAAGCGGAGATGGCGCCGCCGATCAGCATGAGCGAGCGGCCAAAATTGCCGAGAAACCTAGTCGCTCCCTCGGCCAGGGGAGCGCCCGTGAAGTTTGCCAAGTCCGGCCCGAGGACTCCCTGCGCGACGAGCTGAATCGCGATGTAGAGCGTGGTCGTCACCAGCAAAGCCGAGAAAATTGCGCGCGGCACTGTGCGCGCCGGGTTCTTGATTTCGCCGCTCGGTGCCAGCGCAATTTCGATTCCGGAGAAGGCGAAGATCAGGAGCAGCACTGACTGGCCGACCGCATTGCCGCCTGGCCAGACGGGGAGCGCGATCAGCTCCGGTCTAACGAAAAATGCGCCGACCGCGACGAAGATAAGGAGGGGCACGAGTTTGATAATAGTCAGGGTGCCCATGAGCCGCGTGCCGGAGCGAACTCCGAGGATGTTCACGGACGCGAACAGTGCGAATACGCAGAGGAGAAGAGCGGTCCGGTTAAAGCCGGATCCGAGTGCGGGGAAAGCGAAAGCGATCGCACCAGCAAACGCGGCGCCGACGCTCGCCGCCCCGAGAGTAATGGTAATGAAGAAGAGAACTCCGGCGAGAAAACCAACATACGGCCCGAACGCCACTTCCACGTAGGAGTACAGACCACCGCTCAAGGATACTCGGCTGCCCGCGAGCGCGAAGCAGGTGACAATGAGGCCCATTGCGATCGCGCAAAGCACAAACGCGATGGGCGCTGCCCCCCCGAGAGTGCCAGCGACAGTGGCCGGCAGCACAAAAATTCCTGCGCCCACGGTCGTGTTAATGATGCTTGCGGTCAGGCCGGGAATACCAATTGCGCGAATGAGGCCAGACTCACGTGGTTCGGGACTGGGCGAAGGCATGGGCGGGAGAGTGTCGCAGCGGATGATCTGTGACAAGCCTGCCGCGATGTGCAGTGCTTGGAGTTAGGGTTTTAAAATGTGCGGCGCTTCATGCTTCCTTAGTTTCAAGGCCGAACACCGAACGTCGAACGTCGAATGCTGAAGGGAATGGCTTCCACCGCGTGTCATCCCGGGCGCCGGAAAGCTTTTCGGGGCGAGAACCTCACCGATGCGTGTGGATCACGCTATCAACGCGTGTGTGATTAGCAGCGCATAGGTGAGGTCCTTCGGCGCGCTTCGCCCGGCCTCAGGACGACACCGTGGAGTTAGATGATAGGTGAAGCCGCGGAGAACACGCTTATCCGGCGACAAGCGGCAAAGACTTTGCCTGGCTTCAATCCGGGCTAAGGTCTTGGCCATGCGCGCCAGCCATCTCGAAGAATATTATTCGTTCCTCCGATTCCCGAGTGTTTCCACGGACGAGGAGTACGCCGACAAGATTGCGGAGTGTGCGTCTTGGCTGGTCGAAAAGCTGACCAGCATCGGGCTGGGGGCAAAGCTGATGCCGACGCCGGGTCATCCGATTGTCTGGGCAAAAAACAAACATCAACCTGGCCGAAAGACGGTTATGATTTACGGCCATTACGATGTGCAACCGCCCGATCCGCTCGAGCTCTGGGATTCGCCGCCATTCGATCCGGTCTTGAAGGACGGCTACGTCTACGCGCGCGGCTCGACCGACAACAAAGGCCAAATCCTCGCGCACATTCTCGGCATCCAGGAAACAATCGAGAAAGATGGTGATCTGCCGGTGAACCTGCACCTGATCATCGAAGGGGAGGAAGAAATCGGCAGCGGCAACCTCGGTAATTTCCTCTCGCAAAATCTGGAGGCGCTGCAGTGCGACGTCGTGGTGGTTTCTGACACGGGGATGATCGCCAAAGGCGTCCCGACTTTGAGCTACGGATTGCGCGGCGTGACGGCCCTCGAGTTGAAGGTGACAAGCGCGAAGATCGACTTGCACTCCGGCATGTTCGGTGGCGGGGTGGCCAATCCGATCACCGCCCTCGCGCAACTTCTTGCGACCTTGCATGACAAAGAGGGGCGTGTCGCGATCGAAGGCTTCTACGACGCGGTGAAGCCGCTCGACATGTGGGAGCGGGAAGCGTGGCGCAAATTACCGATCGACGGCGACAAGGAAATCCTCGAGGAGACTGGCGCGCCGGCGCTTTTTGGCGAGGAAGGCTACAGCACACTCGAGCGGCTTTGGGCGCGCCCGACCGCGGAGATCAACGGAATCGGCGGGGGTTATCAGGGCCCCGGAACCAAAACCGTGATCCCGAGTCACGCGATGGCGAAGCTCACCTTCCGACTCGTGCCGAATCAAGATGGGCCGCAGATCCTCGAGCTAGCGAAGAAACATCTGCGCAAGCATTGCCCTCCCGGCGTGACGCTCGACATCACCGACGGCCACAGCGGTCCATGGTATCTCACCGATCCGCATTCGGCGGTGGGACAGGCAGCGCAGCGTGCCCTGCGGGAAGCATTTGACGGCAAGGAGCCGGCTCTCATCCGAGAAGGCGGGAGCATTCCGATCACGTCACAGTTTCGAACGATCATGGGCGTGGAGACTTTGCTGCTGGGTCTGGCGCTGGCGGATTGCCGCGCGCATTCGCCTAACGAGAACTTTCCGTTGGAAAATCTGGAGGCCGGGATTCGGTTGAACAAAGCGGTCCTGAAAGAGCTCGCGCGTTGAAATGCCACGGCGCGTGGTTGCATGTCATTCCGAGGCAGGCGAAGCGCGCCGAGGAACCTCACGTAAAATGCTGGGGTACGCTTTCTCCAGTAGTAAGCCAAGAATGCTGCGCGAGGTTCCTCGCCGTCTTCGCGGGCTCGGGATCACACGCTGGGGAGTTGGCCCGCGTTTTGTCCTGCTCGCGATCATTCTTGTTCTTGCCGTGCCCGCGGCGCGGGCGGAAGAATCGTTAGGCACGAAGATCAAACGCATCTTCGAACCGACACCGCCGCCGAAGAAGAAGAAGGCGTCCACAACGTCGAAGAAGAGTCCCTCACCAACTCCTTTGCCTTCGAAGAAGAAAGACTCGTCGCCGACGCCCGCCGCCACACCGAAAGAGACGCCAACTCCAAGCTCCACTCCGGAAGCTTCATCATCGCCCAAGAACTCGCCGTCTCCCTCGCGCAAGGGCAAAGGGAAAAAGAAAGTGTCGCCAAGTCCCACGCCTTCGCCCACTCCCAGCCTGACGCCGAGTCCCACACCATCGGTCACTCCGGAAAAAACCTCGGGGGCGACGGCGTCGCCCAAAGGCTCGAATTCACCCGGCGCGAGTCTCGCCGCGGATCAGATCAGCGGGATCGAGAACTACGCTCCCGCAGTGCGGAAACTGATTGATATGGGACTGGGCCTAACGAGTCAAAATCTCACCTACAAATATGGCTCCGCTGATCCTTTAACCGGCGGCTTGGACTGCTCCGGTTTCGTTTACTACACCTTGCGGCAAAATGGCGTGAAGGATGTTCCACGCGATGCCAGTAGCCAGTATGCCTGGCTGCGCAAGACCGGCGAATTTCGGGCTGTGATCAGCCGCAGCGAAGATACGTTCGAGCTCGACGAGCTAAAGCCGGGTGATCTGCTGTTTTGGACAGGAACCTACGGTGTGCAAAAAGATCCTCCGATCACGCACGCGATGATTTACCTGGGCCGCGAGAAGAAAACGAATGCCCGCATCATGGTCGGCGCGAGTGACGGCCGAACATTCCACGGCGAATCGCGCTTCGGTGTCGGCGTTTTCGATTTCCGCATCTCGCGTCCGGGCGGCGCGCGCGAGGGACGAACCCCGACCTTTGTCGGCTACGGCAAGATTCCCGGACTGGGCGACGGCTGAGTTTCGACGGAAGCCGCCGCGTGCGGACCGTCTTCCCGCAGGAACATTCGCGTCTTCCAAAAGGCGATCGCAACCAGCGCGAGGAGCAGAGCGACGATCGTGCGCTGTTCGGCAACGGTAAGGATAAATACGCCGCGCAGTCGTTTCATCGCGACGCGTATGCGATGGGATCGACGAGCCCCGCTTCCTGAAATCCCTTTAGCCGGAGCTGGCAGGAATCGCACAGGCCGCAGGCGAGTCCATTCGCCGTCGGAGCGTAGCAGCTATGTGTGAGACTAAAGTCGACACCCATTGCGATTCCTTTGCGGATGATCTCCGCTTTCGAGAGCTGCAGCAGCGGAGCTTGAATCCTGATGTGCGCGCCCTCCACACCTGCTTTCGTCGCGACTGCGGCGAGCATCTCGAATCTGCGCAAAAACTCCGGCCGGCAATCGGGATAATCACTGTAATCGACGACATTCACTCCAATGAAGATGTCGCGGGACGGAATGACTTCCGCCCACGCGAGCGCATAGGAAAGGAAAATGGTGTTCCGCGCCGGGACATAGGTCACGGGGATTCCGCACCCGTGACCGATCTCATCTGCGGCCCGTTGTTGCGGCACCGGAATGTCATCGGTCAAGGCCGAGCCGCCGAAGAGACGAAGATCGATCTGCGCAATCTGATGCTCGCGTGCGCCACGCGATTGCGCGATGCGTTTCGCCGCTGCCACCTCCACGCCATGGCGCTGCCCGTATTGAAAGGAGAGCGCATGGGCTTCGAAACCTTCCGCTTGGGCAAGCGCGAGCGTGACGGCCGAA
>JACCTI010000059.1 GCA_013812515.1 Chthoniobacterales bacterium | reverse complement strand
GGGCGGTCGCGATGCCAGATGGCGACCCTGAGAGCCCGAGGCGCTGCGCCACTTCCACCGCAGATTGAGGCCGTTTCGCCGGATCTTTTGCCAAACAGGCGGCCACAGTTTCTTCCCAGATCGGCGGGAGGAACGCCGGCTCGAGGTTGAATTCCTTCCGCCGCTCCGTCATGGAGGGCGCAGTTCGCTCGTGAATCTGCCGATCGACGTTCCCGGAATAAAAGGGCGGCTTACTCGTGAGCAGGTCGTAGAGGGTCGCGCCTAACGAATAGACGTCGTCGAGGTGGCTGCCGCGCTCGCCATCGAGTTGCTGCGGGCTCATGTAAACCAGCGTCCCGCTCGTCCCGCTGGCCATCGTCAGCTTGCTCATCGAATCGCCCAGGCTGCGCGCAATCCCGAAGTCGGAGACTTTGAGATCGCCTTTCTGATTCACCATCAGGTTCGCCGGCTTGAGATCGCGATGGATGATGCGGGCGTGGTTGTGCGCGTAATCGAGCGCGTCGCAGAGCTGTGCTGTCCAGCCAGAGATCTCCTCCGGCTGAAAAACCTTTTGCTCTTTCTCGGCGCGCAGATTCGAAAGCGTGTCGCCGTCGATGTATTCCATCGAGATGCAGGCGGACTTCTCGCTCTGCACGAAATCGTAGATGCGCACGATGTTCTTGTGCGTGAGCTCCAAGCTGCGCCGCGTTTCGTGCTTCAACTCCCCGAGCAGGGCCTTGTCGAGCACCACCAAATCCGGCAAAAACTTCAGCGCCACCTCCCGCTCCAGCTCTTCATCGCGCGCCAGCCAGACAACGCCCATCCCGCCGCGCCCCAGAATCTTTTTGAGCGTGTAGCGTCCGAAGACCTTCTGCCCGCCTGCGTACTCCCGCTGCGTCGCGTCCAATGTCTGGCCAGAACCCTGGTCACTCACAGGTCCAAGCTACCGGTCGCGAAATGGAGATAAAGTGCAAAACCGAAACGCCTTCACAAACCCGATGGCCGGCCAGCGCGGGCGCATTGCTGCGTGCCCCAGCCACCCCCATCCTTGCTTCCACGGTTTGGCTCCGGCATCTTGCGGCGCTCTTCACGGGAGTCAGCAGAAAAGGCGAAATCAACGCTGCGGGGAGGGGAGATGCAAGATTGCATACAGCCATCTGACTGATATGGTTAGCCATATGAAGACGACCTTGAATATCGATGACACCGTTATGACGCGGCTGCGGCGGGAGGCGAACCGCCAGGGCCGGACGATGTCAGAATTGGTGGAAATGGCCTTGCGCCTGCTTTTTCAGTCTGCCGGTCCCAAGTCCAAAACCAAGCTCCCGCCCCTGCCTCGCATGCACAGCGGAGGGCATCTGGTGGACATCGCCGATCGCAATGCACTCTACCAGGCGATGGAAGGGAAACCTTGAATGGTAGTGCTCGATACAAACGTTCTGATTTACGCGGTCGATCCGGATTCCGACTTTCATGAACCCTGCCGGCGGCGGCTCGAGACTTGCCGCGCGCAGACTGCGCCGTGGTACTTATCGTGGCCGATCTGTTATGAATTTTTGCGCGTTTGCACTCATCCGCGCGTTTTACGCAAGCCCTGGTCAGTGGCCGCTGCCTGGCGTTTTCTGGAGGTGCTTCTCGCGGCGCCCACCGCGGGCCTCCTTCTGCCCACCGCCCGTCACGCCGCGGTTCTCGTGGAAGTGCTCGCGCAACTGCCCCACTTGCGCGCCAATCTCCTGCACGATGCGCATACCGCGGTGCTCATGCGCGAACATGGGATAAGAAACCTCTATACGCGGGACATGGATTTCCATCAGTTCCCCTTCGTTAAGGTCCTCGATCCACTGCAATAGACTTGATCCGCGTCGGCCCCGGGGTTCCGCCTGACTGTTTTCCCGGTGATCACGAAATAGAGACGCGCACGATGTTCCTGCGCGTCAGCTCAAGGCTATTGGCGAGAATCATCGACGGCGCGGCGCGACCCAAAGCTTCGGCATGATGCCTGCATCGTATGCACGCTGCAAGGCTCCGGTGCGGACGCCACGCTCTATCCGATGGAATAGCCACTAGTAGATCGTCTTCGGTTCCGGCCCTTCTAGGATCTTCTGAAAGCGTGGATCGCTCCGGAGCGGGTCCCACACCCAGCGCCATTTCAGATCCGCCTGCGTCATAATGAAGATCCCCGGCCAGTCCAGGTTCGCGGGAAGGGTGAGCAGTTTCTCGATCAGCTTGATCGCTTCGTCCGTTTCACCAGTGCGCGCATAGATCAGAGCGAGATTTGCGGCCGCATCATTCTTTTCGAGCACTGAGTGATTCTCCGCTTCGAGCCAGCGGCGGCCCTCGCGAATGGCATCCTCTTTTCGGCCTCGGAAGGCATCGATCAAGCCAAGAGTCCCATGGATCTCGACGAAGCTAGGATGATCGGCCAAATCCTTTTCGGTCTCTTTACGCGCAGCGACCAGGGCGCTTTCCACCGTAATTGCATCCGCGCCGCGCGCCACCGCCAGGAGCGCTTCGTTCATTAATTTCGAATCTGCGACGATGATATCATTTGGAAGCAGTTTCGCCGGAATTTCGCGCAGAAAACGTTCCGCTGCCGGATAATCGCGCTCCAGCATCGCGAGTTGATACTGCTCCATGTTTAGCGCTTCGGGCGGTGTCCCTGCGGCAGGCTGCGCCACCATTTTTTTCCAGGGGTCGAGCACGCCAGTCATGCGGAATTCTGCCCAAACCCGGATGGGCTGTAAGCGGTATTCGCCGAGAACTAACGCACTCATCCGGTCGACCATACGAATCCATTGCGGCCATTGGCGCACGGCCGAATACGTCAGCCCCAGAAGCAGAGGAATATTGGTGTCGAGCGGGTCCAGGGTTTCGCCATGCTGCAAGGCAGCGATTCTTTCGCGGAACTTCCCCTGCCGTTTGTAAATCATGGCGCGCATTGACCACACTTCGGAGGAATTTGGCAGCAATTCTTCCGCGCGCGCGACCTCGGCCAGGGCGGGCTCATAGTCGCTCTGGCACCAGAAACGGTATCCAGCCAGCGCGAGGCGGGCTTCACCAAGGTTTGGGTTGAGCCGCAATGCTTCCTCCGCTAGGGCGAGGGCCTCCTTGCCTTCCGGCGAATCGCTGTTGAAAGTCTGCTTAGAGCTGATTTGCAGCGAAAGCCGAGCCCGAGCGAGGGCGAACTTTGGATCGTGCTCGATCGCTTCCCGGTAGAGCTTGATCGGCGACTTGATCGTCGCGGCGACCTCTTCCTCCGAGGGGCTTAAAGAAAGACGATTTTCAATCTCGCGCGCGCGCAAATACAGAAGATACGCCTCCGGATTCTCCGTCGGCTTCGCCGCCACGACGCTTTTCTCGGCCGGGGAGAGTGTGGCCCGCAGTTCGCGCGCGATCTCGACCGCCAGTTCCCCTTGCAACGAAAGCGCGTCCGTCATCGTCCGCTCGTAGCGTTCGGTCCACCGCTGGTGCTCGTCGCGCGTGTCGATGAGTTGCACATTGACCACCACGCGATTGGCGGCACGACGGACACTGCCTTGCAGGACGTGAGCGACGCCCAGAATCTTCCCGATCTCGCGCAGTTTCCCCCCGACAGCGGCGCCTCGGTACGCGACGACCGAGTTGCGGCCAATGACGGTGAGTTCTTTGATCTTGCCCAGGCTGGTCAGGACGTCGTCCTGAATGCCGTCGGCGAAGAAGGCGTCATCCTTTTCCGCGCTCAGATTTTCGAAAGGCAACACCGCGATGCTTTTCTCGGAAATCGTCACTGCTTGCGATGGCGTGGCCGCTTCGCTGTAGCGGCGGTCTGTGACCGTCGCCGAATGGCGCGGTTTCCATATTCCGAAGTACCATCCCGCGCCAGCAATGAGA